>NZ_JADBPZ010000002.1:0-271852 GCF_014893445.1 Enterobacter cloacae complex sp. P29RS
TTTCGTCCGAGGACGTTAAGAATCCATGTCACTTTGAGTGCCCACACAGATTGTCTGATAAATTGTTAAAGAGCAGTGCCGCTACGTTTTCGCTGCGGCGCGGGGTGTGCATATTACGCTTCCCCGCTTCAGAGTCAAGCGTTTATTTTGCTTTTCTCTGCTGACCCGGCGGCTTGCGTGCCGTTGTTCCGTGTCAGTGGAGGCGCATTATAGGGAGTTATTCTGAGGCTGCAAGTGCAAAGTGAAAATTATTTACTGACTGCTCACTTTCCAGGCAAAACACATCTCAGACCTTAATTCTTGCCTGGTTTTTAAACAAAAACGAGCCGCAAGCGGCCCGTTTTTGCGTTTTGTGACTTACTGCACTGCCACAATTCGGTCTTCGTTGGCTTCCAGACGGATAACTTTGCCCGGAACCAGCTCCCCGGAAAGGATTTGCTGCGCCAGCGGGTTTTCGATCTGCTGCTGGATTGCACGTTTTAACGGACGCGCGCCATAAACAGGATCGTAACCATTCTCGCTCAGCAGTTTCAGCGCATCATCCGAGATGTGGATTTCATACCCACGCTCTTCCAGACGCTTGTACAGACGCTGCAACTGGATCTGCGCAATCGACGCAATGTGTTTCTCACCCAGCGGATGGAACACGACTACTTCATCAATACGGTTGATGAACTCCGGACGGAAGTTTTGGCTGACCACACCCAGCACCAGATCTTTCATATGGCTGTAATCCAGCTCACCGAAGCGTTCCTGAATCAAATCGGAACCCAGGTTCGAGGTCATGATCACCACCGTGTTACGGAAATCGACCGTTCTTCCCTGCCCGTCCGTCAGGCGTCCATCATCCAGCACCTGCAACAGAATGTTAAACACGTCAGGATGAGCCTTTTCCACTTCATCCAGCAGGATGACGGAATAAGGACGACGACGAACCGCTTCCGTCAGGTAACCGCCCTCTTCATAACCGACATATCCCGGAGGCGCACCGACCAGACGCGAGACAGAGTGTTTCTCCATAAACTCGGACATATCGATACGCACCATCGCGTCATCGCTGTCGAACATAAAGTTAGCCAGCGCTTTACACAGCTCGGTTTTACCGACACCGGTTGGCCCCAGGAACAGGAACGAGCCGATGGGACGATTCGGATCGGACAGCCCCGCACGGCTACGACGAATGGCGTTAGATACCGCTTCGACCGCTTCGTTCTGGCCAATGACGCGCTGATGCAGATCCTGCTCCATACGCAGCAGTTTTTCGCGTTCACTTTCCATCATGCGAGCTACAGGAATCCCCGTCCAGCGCGCCAGCACTTCGGCAATCTCGGCGTCCGTCACTTTATTACGCAACAGACGCATGGTTTTGCCTTCCGACTGCGTGGCGATCTCAAGCTGTTTTTCCAGCTCAGGGATCTTGCCGTACTGTAGCTCGGACATCCGCGCCAGGTCCCCTACGCGACGCGCCTGCTCAATGGCAATTTTCGCCTGCTCCAGCTCCGCCTTGATTGTCTGGGTGCCAGAGAGGGAGGCTTTCTCAGCTTTCCACTCTTCTTCCAGCTCAGAATACTGACGCTCTTTCTCATCCAGCTCTTCGTTGAGCATATCGAGGCGTTTCTTACTCGCTTCATCAGACTCTTTGTTCAATGCCTGCTGTTCCAGCTTGAGCTGAATAATGCGGCGATCGAGTCGGTCCAGCTCTTCCGGTTTCGAGTCAATCTGCATACGGATGCTGGACGCCGCTTCATCGATAAGGTCGATGGCTTTATCCGGCAACTGACGGTCGGCAATGTAACGATGCGAAAGCGTCGCCGCCGCAACGATGGCCGGGTCAGTGATCTGCACATGATGGTGCAGCTCATAACGCTCTTTCAGACCACGCAAAATCGCGATGGTATCTTCAACGCTTGGTTCTGCGACAAACACCTTCTGGAAGCGTCGCTCCAGCGCGGCATCTTTTTCAATGTACTGACGATACTCGTCCAGCGTAGTGGCACCGACGCAGTGAAGTTCACCACGTGCCAGCGCAGGTTTCAGCATGTTCCCTGCATCCATTGCGCCGTCAGCTTTACCTGCCCCCACCATAGTGTGCAGTTCGTCAATAAACAGGATGACGTTGCCTTCCTGTTTCGCCAGATCGTTCAGCACGCCTTTCAGACGCTCTTCAAATTCACCGCGGTATTTCGCCCCGGCCACCAGCGCGCCCATATCCAGCGCCAGTACGCGACGGCCTTTCAGCCCTTCGGGCACTTCGCCATTAACGATACGCTGCGCCAGCCCTTCAACGATGGCGGTTTTACCGACGCCAGGCTCACCAATCAGCACCGGGTTGTTTTTGGTACGGCGTTGCAGTACCTGAATAGTCCGGCGAATTTCTTCGTCGCGGCCGATTACCGGGTCAAGTTTGCCCTGCTCGGCACGTTCGGTCAGATCGACCGTAAATTTTTTCAAAGCCTGACGTTGGTCTTCGGCTCCCTGGTCGTTCACGCTTTCACCTCCGCGCATTTTCTCAATCGCCTGGGTCACATTAGCGGTGGTTGCACCGGCGGATTTCAGCAGGTCGGTTAAGGTACCGTGTGATTCAAGCGCCGCCAGAACAAACAGCTCTGACGAAATAAAGTTGTCCCCACGTTTTTGCGCCAGCTTGTCGCAAAGGTTCAGTACACGCACCAGATCCTGTGACGGCTGTACGTCGCCACCGGTACCTTCTACCTGCGGTAAACGACTCAGCGCCTGATCGATGGCGGTGCGTAACTGGCCGGCATTAATGCCAGCGGACGTTAACAAAGGACGTACCGATCCCCCTTCCTGATTCAGCAAGGCGCTCATTAAATGAAGAGGTTCGATAAATTGGTTGTCGTGCCCCAGTGCGAGGGACTGGGCATCGGCGAGAGCAAGCTGGAATTTATTAGTAAGACGATCCAGACGCATAACTCCTCCCATAACAGGTCAAATTTGCTACTGGAGATTAAATGAGGTCATCCCTCAATTATTCAAGGTTAATAACCTGAATTATGTGAAAAGAAAACGGCGCGTACCGGATCGTCTTGATTCTTTAGGTTATATCAGCCAAATGAAACTTGCCATACGGCCTGTCGTCTTGTCACGGCGATAGGAGAAAAAATCACCCTTTTCGGTGAATGTACAGCGATCGCCGCCGAAGATCTGGGTCACGCCGACATTAATAAGGCGCTGGCGGGCAAGCTGATAAATATCGGCCAGATATTTATCGCCGGATGCCACAAACGCATTAACCGCCTGAGGATCTTTTTCCATAAAAGCTTGCCGAACCTCAGGCCCCACTTCAAATGCCTGCGGGCCAATCGCCGGGCCAAGCCAGGCGATGAGATTTGCAGAATCGTCCTGGAAGCAGGCAACGGTCTCTTCAAGTACGCCTTCACACAGGCCACGCCAGCCCGCATGCGCTGCTGCAATCTCCGTACCGGCACGGTTACAAAACAACACCGGCAGGCAATCAGCGGTCATCACCGCGCAAACCGTTCCCGGCGTATTGCTGTACGAAGCATCGGCGCGTTTAGACGCATAGGGCTCACCCGTAAGCTTCAGCACCGCTTTACCGTGCACCTGCTCAAGCCAGACCGGTTTTGAAGGAAGGTTTCCCGCAGCAAAGAGGCGTTTACGGTTCTCTTCGACGTGCTCCAGGTTATCGCCACAGTGCGCACCGAGGTTCAAAGACGCCCACGCACCCTGGCTCACGCCACCGATACGGGTCGAGCTAAAGGCGGCCACGCCTTCAGGCAGCGGCCACTCCGGGACAATCAGTTTGGTCATAACCAGTCCACGTGATCCTTATGTTCTTCGAAATCTGCGCGCATCGCGTCGATAAGTTCCACCATATCCTGTGGGATAGGCGCATGCCATTCCATCTGAATTCCGGTGATTGGGTGGTAAAGACGTAGCATCGTCGCATGCAGCGCCTGGCGATCGAATTTACGCAGCACGGAGATGAATTCATCCGATGCGCCCTTTGGTGGACGCGGACGACCACCGTAAACAGGGTCACCCACCAGCGGATGGGTAATATGCGCCATGTGCACGCGGATCTGGTGAGTACGCCCGGTTTCCAGACGCAGACGCAGGCGCGTATGAATACGGAAATGTTCCATGATGCGGTAATGGGTTACCGCCGGTTTACCCATCGGGTGTACGGACATATGCGTACGCTTGGTTGGATGACGACTAATCGGCTCTTCCACCGTGCCGCCAGAGGTCATATGACCAATCGCCACCGCTTCATACTCACGGGTGATTTCGCGCAGCTGCAAAGATTCCACCAGTCGAGTCTGGGCGGGGATCGTCTTCGCCACCACCATCAGACCCGTGGTGTCTTTATCCAGACGGTGAACGATACCGGCACGCGGTACGTCAGCTATCGGCGGGTAATAATGAAGGAGTGCGTTAAGTACCGTACCGTCAGGATTACCCGCGCCCGGATGGACGACAAAGTCACGCGGTTTGTTGATGACCAGAATATCGTCATCTTCGTAGACGATATCCAGCGGGATATCCTGCGGCTCGAAGCGGACTTCCTCTTCGATTTCAGCATTGATGGCGACAGCTTCCCCACCAAACACTTTCTCTTTTGGTTTGTCCCAGATCTTGCCGTTTACCAGCACGCGCTGGTCAAGGATCCATTCTTTTATACGTGAACGCGAATAATCAGGGAACAATTCGGCCAAAGCCTGATCTAAGCGTTGACCGAGCTGATTTTCGGAGACTGTTGCGGTGAGTTCTACTCGTTGTGCCATAAACTGCTTCTTCGTTTAACGTTGGGTTTTACGGCTTTGCCGTTTAATATAGTGTGCTATTGTAGCTGGTCTTAATCGGGAGCAGGAACTGAGTTTCTCCCGGACAAACATTTGAGGAAAGTCAAAACGTCATGACGCGCATGAAATATCTGGTGGCAGCGGCCACGTTGAGCCTGGCTTTGGTGGGCTGCTCCGGTTCGAATGAACAGGTCCCTGACAATCCGCCGAATGAAATCTATGCGACTGCACAACAAAAGTTGCAGGACGGTAACTGGAAACAGGCGATAACGCAACTGGAAGCGTTGGATAATCGCTATCCGTTTGGTCCGTATTCACAGCAGGTACAGTTAGATCTGATCTACGCCTACTATAAAAATGCCGATCTGCCGCTGGCTCAGGCAACGATCGATCGTTTCATGCGTCTGAACCCTACCCATCCTAACATCGATTACGTGATGTACATGCGCGGCCTGACTAACATGGCGCTGGATGACAGTGCATTGCAGGGCTTCTTCGGGGTGGATCGTTCTGACCGTGACCCGCAACATGCGCGTGATGCTTTCAATGACTTCTCCAAACTGGTGCGTAGCTACCCGAACAGCCAGTACATTACCGATGCCACTAAGCGTCTGGTGTTCCTGAAAGATCGTCTGGCGAAATACGAGTACTCCGTTGCGGAATACTACACCCGCCGTGGCGCATGGGTTGCCGTGGTTAACCGTGTAGAAGGCATGCTGCGTGATTATCCGGATACCCAGGCCACGCGTGATGGCCTGAAGCTGATGGAGAATGCGTATCGCCAGATGCAGATGACGGCTCAGGCTGACAAAGTGGCGAAAATCATCGCCGCGAACAGCAGCAACACCTGATACCGCTACAACGCATAACGGCAGCCCGCAGGCTGCCGTTTTTTTATTCTTTCAGACTTACGCTGAAGCGGTTTAGCTTCAACACATCCAGTCAACTATGACCGCAATTGCTGGCTTCGACAAGGTAAATCTCACCTCTTCCTGCCCTGCCTCACAAAAAAGATTCCCTGACAAAAACCGACAAAATAACGTGATCTAAATCACACATTTTGACATTAGGTCGGGTATGCTGGAATCACCAAGACGGAAAGACAAGAGGTAAAATTTATGACAATGAACATTACCAGTAAACAAATGGAAATTACTCCGGCAATCCGCCAGCACGTCGCAGACCGTCTCGCCAAACTGGATAAATGGCAAACACATTTGATTAATCCACATATCATCCTGTCCAAGGAGCCGCAGGGTTTCGTCGCTGATGCAACTATCAATACTCCAAACGGCCATCTGGTCGCCAGCGCTAAACACGAGGATATGTACACCGCAATTAACGATTTGATCAACAAGCTGGAACGGCAGCTCAATAAAGTGCAACACAAAGGTGAAGCCCGTCGCGCCACGACATCGGTGAAAGACGCCAGCTTCGCGGAAGAAGTTGAAGAAGAGTAATCCTTTAAATTGAGTGTACCGACAACGCGCCTTCGGGCGCGTTTTTTATTGACAGGATCAAAACAGTACAGGTACTTTAACCCTATCAATTTCAGGATGACCTAATGAAACAGACGCCGTTTTTCTTCGCATTCTTTTTTACCTTCCCCTGACCGGGAGGCGTTTCGTCGTGTGATAAAGAATGCGAAGACGAACAACAAGGCCTCCCACAGCGGGAGGCCTTTTTTATTGATAACGATAAAATGAGACAGACAACACTATGACACCGGAAAACCCGCTCCTGGATTTACGCGTAAAAATCAGTGCACTCGACGAAAAGTTACTGGCCCTGCTGGCAGAACGCCGCGCGCTCGCCATTGAAGTTGGCAAAGCCAAGCTGGATTCTCATCGGCCGGTGCGCGATATCGATCGCGAGCGTGATTTACTGGAACGGTTGATACAGCTCGGCAAAGCGCATCATCTTGATGCCCACTACATCACCCGCCTGTTCCAGCTCATCATTGAAGATTCCGTTCTGACGCAACAGGCCCTGCTCCAGCAGCATCTGAACAAAACCAACCCGCACTCTGCTCGGATCGCTTTCCTCGGCCCGAAAGGTTCTTATTCTCACCTGGCGGCTCGCCAGTACGCAGCCCGTCATTTCGAAGAGTTCATTGAGAGCGGTTGTGCAAAATTTGCAGACATCTTCAACCAGGTCGAAACCGGCCAGGCAGATTACGCCGTGGTGCCTATTGAGAACACCAGTTCCGGCGCCATCAACGATGTTTACGATCTGCTCCAGCACACCAGCCTGTCGCTGGTCGGTGAGCTGACTATTCCTATCGATCACTGCGTGCTGGTCTCTGGCTCAACCGATCTGAGTCAGATTGAAACGGTGTACAGCCACCCGCAGCCGTTCCAGCAGTGCAGCCAGTTCCTGAACCGTTATCCGCACTGGAAAATTGAGTACACCGAAAGCACCTCGGCGGCGATGGAAAAAGTGGCGCAGGCAAACTCTCCTGCCGTCGCGGCACTCGGTAGCGAAGCGGGCGGCGCGCTGTATGGCTTACAGGTGCTGGAACGCAATCTGGCCAACCAGACGCAAAATATCACCCGTTTCGTGGTTCTTGCCCGCAAGGCCATCAACGTGTCGGACCAGGTCCCGGCGAAAACCACCCTGCTGATGGCGACCGGCCAGCAGGCGGGTGCGCTGGTTGAAGCGCTGCTGGTGCTGCGTAATCACAACCTGATCATGACGAAGCTGGAATCCCGCCCAATACATGGCAACCCGTGGGAAGAGATGTTCTATCTCGACGTTCAGGCCAACCTGGAGTCTGCATCCATGCAGAAAGCCCTGCGCGAACTGGGCGAGATCACACGCTCCATGAAAGTACTGGGCTGCTATCCGAGCGAAAACGTGGTCCCGGTCGATCCGGCTTAATGTTCGATAAAGCGGCTTTTCTTCATCCCTGCCACATTTACAGGCAGGGTGAAGATGGCACCGGAAAGCGGGTATTTCGCCAGCTCCTCCGCCTCCATATTTTCCCGCGTGGTGGTGATAAACAGCGTTTTCATATCGTCGCCGCCAAAGCAGACCATTGTCGGGCAGCGTACCGGCAGCCGGTATTCTTCCAGCTGTTCGCCTTGCGGTGAAAACCGTGCGATACGCCAGCCGTCAAACAGTGCGCTCCAGTAGCAGCCTTCCTCATCCATTGCCGCTCCGTCGGGTATACCGTCTCCCTCGCTAAAACGGCGAAACTCTTCGCGCTTACCGGGTTCCCCCTGCTTATCAAGCGGCGTACGGTAGATCACACCGTTCGGCGTATCAGAAGTAAACATCCACCGTTTGTCAGGACTAAACGCTAAACCGTTATGCCCCTGAATATCGCACTGGATCACTTTCGGTGTCAGGTCGTTGTCGATACGCATCAACATGGCGCCGTTATAATCTCCCGGCCCCCAGAACGTGCCCGCATAAAACCGTCCCTGATGGTCGGTGCCTCCATCGTTAAAGCGTGCAAGCTGCGGGTTGGACGGGTTATCGCAAACCTTACGCTGGAGCAGGCCGTGTTTATCGGTCAGCCAGATGGCGTTTCGCATCGCGACGATAAATCCGCCGCGTTCACGCAGGGCAAAACACCCAACTTCTTCATGGAATGAGAGCACCGAGTGTTCCGCGGTGGGCAGATGGTACCGATGAATCTCCCCTTCCAGAATATCCGCCCAGTAGAGCGCCTTCTCTTCAGCACTCCACGTCGGGCATTCGGGCAGATGCCCGGTATAGTTCAACAGCAGCTGCGGTTCAGCCATGACAGTTCCCCAAAATGAAAAAAGCCAGCATTGCTGGCTTTTAGTATATACATCATCAGATTACTGGCGACTGTCATTTGCCTGGCGCAACAGCGTGCGGCTTTCACTCTGGAATCGCGTGGCGTAATCACCGAACCAGTGCTCCACTTTACGGAAACTGTCGATAAACGCTTGTTTATCGCCGTGTTCCAGCAAGGTGATCGCTTCGCCAAAACGCTGATAGTAGCGCTTGATCAGCGCCAGGTTATTTTCAGACGACATGATGATGTCGGCGTAAAGCTGTGGATCCTGGGCAAACAGTCGCCCGACCATCGCCAGCTCCAGACGATAGATTGGCGAGGAAAGCGCCAGCAATTGTTCAAGCTGAACGTTCTCTTCCGCCAGGTGCAGACCATAGGCGAAGGTTGCAAAGTGGCGCAGCGCCTGAATAAACGCCATGTTCTGATCGTGCTCAACCGCACTGATACGGTGCAAACGTGCCCCCCAGACCTGAATCTGTTCCAGGAACCACTGATACGCTTCCGGCTGACGACCGTCGCAGTAAACCACTACCTGCTTCGCCAGGCTGCCGCTGTCCGGGCCAAACATCGGGTGTAACCCAAGCACGGGCCCGGTGTGCGCCGCCAGCATTGCCTGTAGAGGGCCATTTTTAACGGACGCCAGATCCACCAGAATGCAATCTTCCGGCAGCGGAGGAAGTTTCGCGATAATCTGCTCCGTCACATGAATCGGTACGCTGACGATAACCATTCCGGCATCCTTCATGAGTTCCGGCGCATGCGGCCAGTCCTCTTTTTCCAGGATGCGCACCTGATAGCCAGAAAGCGTCAGCATTTTTTCAAACAGACGCCCCATCTGGCCGCCGCCACCGACAATCACCACCGGACGCAGCGACGGACAGAGAGTTTTGAAGCCCTTGTCGTTTTCGCTGGAATAGGATTCCCGCATCACACGACGCAGGACATCTTCAATTAAGTCCGGTGAAACGCCCAGCGCCTGTGCCTCTTTACGGCGGGAGGCGAGCATAGAGGCCTCACGCTCCGGAACGTAAATTGGCAGGCCGTATTTGCTTTTAACTTCGCCGACCTCAGCAACCAGTGCCATGCGGCGCGCCAGCAGGTCCAGCAACGCCTTATCCACTTCATCAATTTGATCGCGTAATGCGGTCAATTCAGCAACCATAACTATCCTCTTATGCCAGACGCGTCGCCAGCTGGCCGTTCAAATCTTTGTGGATCTCACGCAGTAGCGCATCAGTGGTTTCCCAGCTGATGCAAGCATCCGTGACGGAGACGCCGGGCTTCATCGCGCTACGCGGCTGTTCCGATGACTGATTGCCTTCATGAATATTACTTTCAATCATCAGGCCGATAATTGAACGGTTACCATCTTTAATCTGTGCAATCACAGATTCTGCAACCGCAGGCTGGCGACGGTAATCTTTATTCGAATTACCATGACTGCAATCTACCATCAGCGCCGGACGCAGTCCCGCCTGTTCCATCTCTTTTTCACACTGCGCGACATCCGCCGGGCTGTAGTTTGGCGCTTTACCACCGCGCAGGATCACATGCCCGTCCGGATTGCCCTGCGTTTGCAGCAGGCATACCTGGCCCGCCTGGTTGATCCCGACAAAACGATGGGGCATAGCGGCGGCGCGCATGGCGTTAATCGCCGTGGCCAGGCTGCCGTCGGTACCGTTTTTAAAACCAACCGGCATAGACAGGCCAGACGCCATCTCGCGGTGGGTTTGTGACTCGGTGGTGCGCGCCCCAATCGCAGACCAGCTAAACAGATCGCCGAGGTACTGCGGGCTGTTCGGATCCAGCGCTTCGGTTGCCAGCGGCAGCCCCATGCTGACGAGCTCCACCAGCAGGCGACGCGCAATCTTCAGGCCCGCTTCCACATCAAACGAGCCATCCATGTGCGGATCGTTAATCAACCCTTTCCAGCCAACCGTTGTACGTGGCTTTTCAAAATAGACGCGCATCACCAGATAGAGGCTATCGCTGACCTCCTCCGCTAATGCTTTAAATCGACGAGCGTACTCAATGGCGGTTTCAGGATCGTGAATGGAGCAAGGACCACATACCACCAGCAGGCGCGGATCGCGGCCTGCGATAATGTCAGAAATGGTCTGGCGAGAGTGCTCAATCTGAGCTTCCTGCGCGACGCTCAGCGGGAATTCCGCCTTCAGTTGATCCGGGGTGATTAACACCTGTTCGTCAGTGATATGTACGTTGTTCAGCGCGTCTTTTTGCATGATTGCGATCCTGTAAAACTCGTTTGCGATAGTGGTTTTCCTCGAAGAGGTGACACAACGATAACATATCAAGTAAAGATTTCAATCCAAAATACGTACATATTATTTTACAGTAGCCATTTAAATGCCAAATCAAAGGTTAAAATCGTAAACATAAAATTACACATACGCTTTTAATGCCAGTCTACGCTCACACCAGGCACGCTATCCCGGCGCTGGCCGTTAGCTTAATTATCCTCGGGTGAATTGAGGGAAAGTTGCGTGGCTACATAAATCCTGGCAACAAAAAATGAATAAAAGTATGAATTCCAGCAGACTTAATTGAGCCTGCCTAAATTACTTTGAATATCGTGCTCTGTAAGATTTAGCTTAGGTCAAGACAGGGATATTTCTGACATAATGACGGCTTTGAGAAAGAATGGTATTCTGCCGGAAATTCATAAGGGCATATATTTCCGGGGCGGTTTGGCGGATTCTGATGAGAAATGCATTCTTGATCGCTTTGCTTCACCTCCCCCTGGTGCTAATGCTGTTCATTTTGGTGAGCCCTGCAAGGGCAGGCTCGCTCACGGAAACGGATAAATCGGTACGTTCGATTGTTTCTGGTATTGTGAGCTACACCCGATGGCCAGCACTTTCCGGCCAGCCTAAGCTCTGTATTTATGCCTCTTCCCGTTACAGACAGGCGCTCAGCAGTGAAGATGTAAATAACCCGTTGCCCTATAGTCCTGTCATTGTGCATAGCGATCGGGAAGCACTCACAGCAAGGTGCGATGCCCTCTATTTCGGGAGCGAATCACCGGCAAAACAACAGGAAATAATAAATCAATATCAGGGACAGGCGTTGCTATTAATGTCAGAGCAAAATACTGAATGCGTTATTGGCAGCGCATTTTGTCTGATAATAGAGCACAACAAGGTCAGGTTTTCCGTAAATCTGGATGCGCTGACGCGCAGTGGCGTAAGAGTCAATCCGGATGTATTAATGCTCGCACGGAATAAGAAGCATGAATAAGGAAGTCACACCAACACCGCGTCCGACGTTTAAAAGAACGTTGCGGCGAATCAGCATGATAAGCGTCATTATAACGATGACGTTTATATGGTTGCTGCTGTGTTTCGCTTCCGTGGTGACATTAAAGCAATACGCGCAAAAAAACCTCGAACTCACCGGCGCCACCATGAGCCACAGCCTTGAGGCCTCTCTGGTGTTCAACGATGCCGTGGCGGCAAATGAAACGCTGGCGACCCTCGGCAAGCAGGGGCAATTTGCCGTGGCGGAAGTGCTTAATGCACATCATAAACGGTTTGCCTGGTGGTCGTGGAACCCGGCGGATAATACCGACACGCTGGGCGCGCTGGTCAACCGGTGGTTGTTCCCTGTTCCTGTCGCACAGCCCATCATACATAACGGTAATGTGATTGGCGAAATTCGTCTGACCGCACGAGACAGCCTGATTAGCCACTTTATCTGGCTCTCATTTGCGGTCCTCACCGGCTGCATTCTTTTTGCCTCTGCCGTCGCATTGACCATCACCCGCTCGCTACATCATGGCATGGTTGTTGAAATGCAAAACATCACTGACGTTGTGCATGACGTCCGTACCAACCGCAACTTCTCTCGCCGGGTAACGGAAGGCCGCATTGAAGAGTTCCACCAGTTTGGTGAAGACTTCAACAGCCTGCTGGATGAAATGGAAGAGTGGCAGCTCAAGCTACAGGCGAAAAACGCTCAACTGTTGCGTACCGCCATGCACGATCCGCTCACGGGGCTTGCAAACCGCGCCGCGTTTCGCAACAACATTGCGGCCTTAATGAATGACGCTTCGGCAAAGACCAATTCTGCCCTGCTCTTCCTGGACGGTGATAACTTCAAGTTTATTAACGACACCTGGGGCCATGCCGCGGGCGACTGCGTACTGATCGAAGCCGCAAAAAGGATGGTCGAATTTGGCGAAAAACGTCATCAGTCTTACCGTCTTGGCGGCGACGAGTTTGCCATGATCCTTTATGGCGTCCACACCGCGCGTGAGGTCGAATATATTTGCGCTGCGCTGTCGCAGCAATTTATCCGTCCGTTTGATCTGCATAACGGACACACAGCATCAATGTCACTCAGCATTGGCTTTGCTCTGGCGTGGGAAAATGCCTCCGTCGAGGCATTGCTTGAGCAAGCCGATCGCAATATGTACCTGGTCAAAAACCAGCGTTCGAAAACAATACCCTGAAAGGAAGACGATATGTTGAAGCGATACTTCGCGCCGTTGTTACTGGCATCTCTGTTTATGTCCGGGTGCCAGACGCCGGAGGGTAAATTCACACCAGAGCAAATCGCGGCCATGAAGTCCTACGGCTTTAACGAACTGAATGGCGACTGGTCCCTGGGCCTGTCGGATAAGATCCTGTTTGATAAAAATGACGCCAGACTGCGTCCGGAAAGTGAAACGCAGATCCAGACTATGGCCTCACGTCTGGCGGCAACCGGTCTGAATCATGCCCGGATGGACGGCCATACTGATAACTATGGCGAAGAGAGCTACAACGAAGCGCTTTCGTTAAAACGTGCCAATGTTGTAGCGGATGCCTGGGCGAAGGGCGCGAACATCCCGCGCAGCAACCTCACTACGCGGGGTTTAGGCAAAAAATACCCTCTCAGCAGCAACCGTACTGCGCAAGGGCGCGCTGAAAACCGCCGTGTTGCGGTAGTTATCAGTACGCCTTAAGGCTATTTAGCGGATGTGCCGGCGAGCGACACGCCTGAAGCCGCTCGCCAGCGCAGCCAGTCAATCACGATAAATACCGCCAGACTGACGCCCATTACCGGCAACGCCAGCCCCAGCAGGAGGCTTATCATGAACGTCACTCCCCTTCCCCACAGCGGCAATGCCAGCCAGCTTTGACAGAGCGTCTGTACCGGGTTCGCGGCTGACATCGCAGGACGACGCATCCACCACATCCGGTATCCCCAGATAATCAGCACGCACAGCGCAACGCCAAACGCGATGAGCAGCAGCTGATTTGCCAGACCAAACAGGATCCCCATATGGAAATCCACGCCCCAGCGGGTGAGTTTAGCCATCAGCGGGAAATCCCCAAAGCGAGTCCTGTCCAGCACCTTCAGAGAGTGGGGGTCCACGGCAACGGCATCAACCTGCGTCGGCCAGCGGCGATCGATTTCCGTCACCGTCCAGGCCTGGTCGACCCTGCTTGCCGGACGGATCTCAACGTTGTTCGCATCAATTCCTGACTGGCGGGCGGCCTGCAATACGCTGTCAAAAAGCGACAGTTCAACAGGCATTTCAGGCATCGACATTCCGCCGTGATGACCACGATGTTCGGCGTGTTCATCCATAATTTCCGGCGCACCGGAAAGGGTGGTGTTTACCTGCGGCGTCAGCCAGTTCATCTCTGCACGCAGCTTATCGACGTTGCCACCGGCCCATTGTGACCAGGTTAACCCGGTGACTGAGAACAGCAGCATTCCCGCCAGTAACGTCCAGCCTAAGATCACATGCAGGCGACGACGATTCTGGAAACGATTGTTAATACGGCGCTTCGGTCGGGTATAGAACCACAGCGCGATCCCGCCCAGGGCAGCAACCCACATCCACGAGGCGGCTAACTCGCTATAGAGGCGCCCGAGGTTGCCCAGCATCAGCGAGGTATGCAGATAATCGATAGTCTGACGCAGCGGTAAAATCCCGCTGGTGCCGTACACAGTCATATCCCCTCGAACCTCAAGGCTGGCGGGATCAATAAAAATAGCCCGATGCTCGGAGGGACCCAGCGCCGGGTCGGCAAACATCACGCGGGTCGTTTCGCCCTCTTCCAGCCCCGGACGAACGGCATGCAGACGCAGGTCTGATTCTACGGCCTTTTCGGCCGCGGCAATTTGTGCAGCAAGAGGCTGCGCCTCACCCACGGCATCCGTGTGGAGTGCATGATGGTACAGCGCATTTTCAAGCTGCGGCGTGGCGACATACAGCGTACCGGTCAGCGCTGCGAAGAAAATAAACGGACCAACAAACAGCCCGATATAGAAATGGAGGCGACGCAGCAGGTTTCCCCATGCCGCGCGCGGAGTGCAGGTAGTCATACTTTTCCTTTTTAAGGCAAAAAGTGAGTGATTTTGTTTTAAAGGGAGAAAGCAGACCGACGCGGCGGCGCGCGGGTATCGGGGTAAAGCCAGGGGAAAAAGTGCCAGTGGCTGACCGCCTGACGAGGCGGCTTCATGCGCAGCCGCTGCAACACCACGCTGAGCAGAACGATAAGCGCCAGCATCACGCCCGGCACATGCGCTAACAGCACGCAGTAGCCGCAGGCTTCCGCATGGTCAACTGGCATGGAATGCGGCATATCCCCATGATGCTCGTCCATCGACATCATGCTCATGTCATGGTGCATGCCCGGCATGGCGCTCATGGGATCTTTTTGCAGCGAGACGGAGATCAGCGGCGCCACGACGATCAGCAGGATCGCAAACAGCGCGGTCAATGCCGCTGCGCGTTTCCAGCTATGCTGATGCAGTACGTTATCCACTTACCCTCCCCCCAAGAGGCGAACATTGTAAATGATTTATGACGGAAGGGTTAACGCGAGAGGTGCGATGGGATAAAAAAAGGGCCAGCCTTTCGGCCAGCCCTTTCTGACAGGATGTCGCTTAAGCGAATCTTAGTTCAGACGCTCTTTAATACGAGCAGACTTACCAGTACGCTCACGCAGGTAGTACAGTTTAGCTTTACGTACAGCACCACGACGTTTAACAGCAATGCTGTCAACTACCGGAGAGTGAGTCTGGAAGACACGCTCAACGCCTTCGCCGTTGGAAATTTTACGAACAGTGAATGCAGAGTGCAGACCGCGGTTACGAATAGCGATAACCACGCCCTCGAATGCCTGCAGACGTTTTTTGGAACCTTCAACAACCCATACTTTCACTTCCACGGTGTCACCTGGACGGAAGGAAGGTACGTCCTGCTTCATCTGCTCTTGTTCAAGTTGCTTAATAATGTTGCTCATAATTTAATCTCTTATCCTGGGTAAACTGATATTCGGGAGCGTATTACGCTTTCCCATCATGTTCATGCTGCTGATGCGCGTGTTCGGTTTTGAACTCGGCCAGCAACTTTGCTTGCTCTTCAGTCAGAGCCAGGTTTTCCAGAAGTTCAGGTCTTCTAAGCCAGGTCCGGCCCAGCGACTGCTTCAAACGCCAGCGACGTATCTCGGCATGGTTTCCAGACAGTAACACTGCCGGGACTTCCATCCCTTCTAACACTTCAGGACGAGTATAGTGTGGACAGTCCAGCAATCCATCGGCAAAGGAATCTTCCGTTGCCGAAGCTTCATGGCCCAGAACCCCCGGAATAAACCGGGCGACGGAGTCAATCAGCGTCATTGCTGGTAACTCACCACCGCTGAGAACGTAATCGCCGATAGACCATTCTTCGTCAATCTCGGTTTGAATTACGCGCTCATCTATCCCTTCGTAGCGACCACAGACCAGAATCAGCTTTTGATTCGTCGCCAGTTCGCTCACGCCCGCTTGATCAAGCTTGCGTCCCTGAGGTGACAGATAAATCACCTTCGCGCCTTCACCTGCCGCGGCTTTTGCTGTGTGAATGGCGTCCCGTAAGGGGTGCACCATCATCAACATCCCCGGTCCGCCGCCGTAAGGACGATCGTCCACGGTACGGTGCCGGTCATGCGTGAAGTCACGAGGACTCCAGCTCTGGATGCTCAGCAGGCCATTCTTTACTGCCCGGCCAGTTACCCCGTAATCGGTAATCGCGCGGAACATTTCAGGAAACAGGCTAATTATGCCAATCCACATAGCGCCGTCTTTTACCGTTTATCCGGAGAATTTAAAAACCAGGATCCCAATCTACTTCAATGGTTTGAGTAGTGAGATCGACTTTCTTGATAACCTGTCCATCGAGGAACGGGACCAACCGCTCCTTGATGCCAAATGCATCTTTCAGGTTTGCCTTAATGACGAGAACGTCATTTGACCCGGTTTCCATCATGTCGATGACTTTCCCCAGGCTGTAGCCTTCAGTGGTCACTACCTGGCAACCCATAAGGTCTTTCCAGTAGTAGTCACCCTCTTCCAGTTGCGGCAACTGCGACGAATCCACGACAATTTCACAATTAGTCAGCGCATTCGCGGCATCTCGATCGTCAATGCCTTTCAGCTTGATGATGATGTCCTGATTGTGGTGACGCCAGCTTTCCAGCTCGACCTCTTCCCACTTACCGGCTTTCTGGATAAACCAGGGCTGGTAATCAAAAATGCTATCAGCGTCTTCAGTGGAGGAAAACACTCTGAGCCAACCACGGATACCGTAGCAAGAACCCATTTTTCCCAATACGATCGGTTCAACAGGTGCTTTATTGCTCATCATGACCACCGTGACAGATTAAGCTGCTTTGTTTGCTGCTTTGATCAGCGTAGCAACGCGATCGGAAACAGTAGCGCCCTGGCCAACCCAGTGAGCGATACGATCCAGATCCAGACGAGTTTCTTCTTCTGCGCCAGAGGCCAGTGGGTTGAAGAAACCAACGCGCTCAATGAAGCGACCGTTGCGTGCATTACGGCTGTCAGTCACAACAACCTGGTAGAACGGACGCTTTTTAGCGCCGTGACGTGCTAAACGAATAGTTACCATAACATCCTCTTGTGTGAATAAAACAACCGGGCCCCATCGAGGAACGGAGCCCGGGTGTCATATTAAAAGCCCGAAAATTTTACTCATTTTCGGGCAAAAAGCAATCTCAAAAGCGATTATCGCCCAGGAAAACCGGGCGGCATCATGCCTTTCATGCCGCGCATCATCTTCGCCATGCCGCCTTTCTTCATTTTCTTCATCATGCGCTGCATGTCGTCGAACTGTTTCAGAAGGCGGTTAACGTCCTGGACCTGCATGCCGCAACCGGCTGCGATACGGCGCTTGCGGGAACCTTTGATGATTTCTGGCTTCGCGCGCTCTTTCAGCGTCATCGAGTTGATGATTGCCTCCATACGCACCAGCACTTTGTCATCCATCTGGGATTTGACGTTGTCCGGGATCTGCCCCATACCCGGCAGTTTACCCATCAGGCTTGCCATACCGCCCATGTTTTTCATCTGACGCAGTTGCTCAAGGAAGTCGGTCAGATCGAAACCGTCACCTTTTTTCAGCTTGCTGGCGAGTTTTTCAGCCTGCGCGCGGTCAACCTTGCTTTCGATATCTTCGATCAGCGACAGCACGTCGCCCATGCCGAGGATACGGGAGGCAATACGATCCGGGTGGAACGGCTCCAGCGCTTCGGTTTTCTCGCCCACGCCGAGGAACTTAATTGGCTTACCGGTGATATGACGAATAGACAGCGCCGCACCGCCGCGAGCGTCGCCGTCGACTTTGGTCAGCACCACGCCGGTTAACGGCAGGGCTTCGTTAAACGCTTTCGCGGTGTTCGCCGCATCCTGACCGGTCATGGCGTCGACAACAAACAGGGTCTCTACCGGATTGATAGAAGCATGAACCTGCTTGATTTCGTCCATCATCGCTTCGTCAACGTGCAGTCGACCGGCGGTATCCACCAGCAGCACGTCGTAGAATTTCAGCTTCGCCTCTTTCAGCGCCGCGTTAACGATGTCAACAGGCTTCTGCGCCACGTCGGACGGGAAGAAGTCTACGCCAACCTGCTCGGCCAGCGTTTCCAGCTGTTTGATCGCCGCCGGGCGATACACGTCCGCCGAAACCACCAGCACTTTTTTCTTGTGCTTTTCGCGCAGGAATTTCCCCAGCTTACCGACGCTGGTGGTTTTACCCGCACCTTGCAGACCCGCCATCAGCACGACGGCCGGTGGCTGAGCCGCCAGGTTAAGCACCTGATTCTCTTCGCCCATCGCCGAAACCAGCTCGTTACGGACGATTTTGACGAACTCCTGACCCGGAGTCAGGCTCTTGTTAACTTCATGACCAACCGCTTTCTCTTTCACGCGGTTGATAAAATCACGCACGACCGGCAACGCAACGTCTGCTTCCAGCAGCGCCATGCGCACTTCGCGCAGCGTTTCCTTGATGTTCTCTTCGGTGAGGCGTCCACGGCCGCTGATGTTGCGCAGCGTGCGCGACAAACGATCGGTTAAATTATCAAACATTGTCTCTCGCCTGGGGTAGAAACGTTAGGTCGCCTGGGCGACACATACACAGAATTTTGCCGGAGTATAACATGAAGGCGCCTTTGTTGTTATGCAACGGTTGGAGCAGGCGTCACGTAACGTTATACTGCTTCTCTTTCTTATTAAGACAACTGTCGACGCCTATATGCCTGTTTTCGCACTGATCGCCCTTGTTGCCTACTCTGTCAGCCTCGCGCTGATCATTCCTGGCCTGCTGCAAAAAAACAGCGGCTGGCGGCGCATGGCTATTCTTTCGGCAGTGATCGCACTGATTAGCCATGCGTTTGCGCTGGAATCACGCATCATTCCCGGCGACGGCAGCGTGCAAAATCTGAGCGTGCTGAGCGTCGGCTCGCTGGTCAGCCTGATGATCTGTACGGTCATGACCATTGTCGCGTCTAAAAATCGTGGCTGGCTGCTGCTGCCGATAGTCTACGCCTTTGCGCTGATCAACCTGGCGTTAGCCACGTTCATGCCCAATGAGTTTATTACTCACTTGGAAGCCACGCCGGGGATGCTGGTGCATATTGGCCTGTCGCTGTTCTCCTACGCGACGCTGATCATCGCCGCCCTTTACGCCATGCAGCTCGCCTGGATCGACTACCAGCTGAAAAATAAAAAGCTGGCGTTTAACCATGAAATGCCGCCGCTGATGGTGATTGAGCGTAAGATGTTCCACATCACCCAGGTCGGCGTGGTTTTGCTGACGCTGACGCTGTGCACGGGCTTGTTTTATATGAAGAACCTGTTCAGCGTGGAGAATATCGATAAAGCGGTCCTCTCCATCATCGCGTGGTTTGTCTATATTGTCCTGTTATGGGGCCATTATCATGAAGGCTGGCGCGGTCGTCGCGTGGTCTGGTTTAACGTTGCGGGTGCGGGCATTCTCACGCTTGCCTATTTTGGTAGCCGCTTCATACAGCAATTTGCTGGCTAAGTAACAAAAGGAGTTCCCCCTGGAACACATCTCTACCACCACGCTGATCGTCATTCTGGTCATCATGGTGGTCATCTCCGCTTATTTCTCTGGCTCTGAAACCGGCATGATGACGCTGAACCGCTACCGGTTACGTCATCGCGCCAAGCAGGGTAACCGTGCCGCGCGTCGTGTCGAAAAGCTTCTGCGTAAGCCGGACCGTCTGATTAGCCTGGTGCTTATCGGTAACAACCTGGTCAATATTCTCGCCTCTGCACTGGGCACCATCGTCGGGATGCGTCTGTACGGCAACGCAGGCGTGGCGATTGCCACAGGTGTGCTCACGTTTGTGGTACTGGTGTTTGCGGAAGTGCTGCCCAAAACCATCGCGGCGCTTTACCCGGAAAAAGTCGCCTACCCGAGCAGTTTCCTGTTAGCACCGCTGCTTATTCTGATGATGCCGCTGGTCTGGCTGCTGAATATGGTGACACGGGTGCTGATGCGCATGGTTGGTATAAAGGCAGACGTCACCATCAGTAGCGCGCTCAGCAAAGACGAACTGCGTACCATCGTGAACGAATCCCGCTCGCAGATCTCCCGTCGCAATCAGGACATGCTCCTGTCGGTGCTGGATCTGGAAAAGGTCAGCGTTGACGACATCATGGTGCCGCGCAATGAAATCGTCGGGATTGATATTAACGACGACTGGAAGGCCATTGTCCGCCAGCTGACGCACTCCCCGCACGGGCGTATCGTCCTCTATCGCGATTCTCTCGACGATGCCATCAGCATGCTGCGTGTGCGCGAGGCCTATCGTCTGATGACTGAGAAAAACGAGTTCACCAAAGAGGTGATGCTGCGCGCCGCCGACGAAATTTACTACGTGCCGGAAGGCACCCCACTCAGCACGCAGCTGGTGAAGTTCCAGCGAAACAAGAAGAAAGTCGGTCTGGTGGTGGATGAATACGGCGACATACAGGGACTGGTGACGGTCGAAGATATTCTGGAAGAGATTGTCGGGGACTTTACCACGTCAATGTCGCCTTCCCTTGCAGAAGAAGTCACCCCGCAAAACGACGGGTCAGTGCTTATCGACGGCAGCGCCAACATTCGTGAAATCAATAAAGCGTTTAACTGGCATTTGCCGGAAGACGAAGCGCGGACGATGAACGGAATGATCCTGGAAGCGCTGGAAGAGATCCCGGCGGCAGGCACGCGCGTGCGCATTGAGCAGTATGATATTGATATTCTGGACGTTCAGGACAACATGATTAAGCAGGTGAAGGTCCTGCCCGTTAAACCTTTACGCGAAAGTATCGCCGAGTAATGTTGTAGGCCGGGTAAGGCGAAGCCGCCACCCGGCACTACGGGTCGGCAAATTACGCTTTCGCTTTCGCCACGGTCACCATCGCAGCGCGAATAGTACGACCGTTCAGGGTATACCCTTTCTGCATCACGCCCAGCACGTTACCCGCGGCAACGTCTTCGGATTCCACCATCGCAATGGCCTGGTGAACGTTTGGATCCAGCGGTACATCCGTATCGGCAATCACTTCAACACCGAACTTACGCACCACATCCAGCATGGATTTCAGCGTCAGCTCGATGCCTTCAATCATCGCCGCGTTATCCGGATTAGCTTTATCCGCCACTTCCAGCGCGCGATCCAGGCTGTCGATCACCGGAAGCAGTTCGTTGACGAATTTCTCCAGCGCAAATTTGTGCGCCTTTTCAACGTCCAGCTCGGTACGACGGCGCAGGTTTTCCATTTCCGCTTTGATACGCAGTACGCCATCGCGTTCACGATTCTGCGCTTCTACCAACTGAGCTTCCAGATTGGCAATTTTTTCATCGCGCGGGTCCACCTGCTCAGCAGACGTGTCTGGCTCTACTGCCTCAACTTCATCGTGCTGTTCCGTGATAATTTCTTCAGGGGCTTGCCCCTCAGGCGTTTTCTGTTCTTTACTACTCATGAATTTCTCCGCGTTTTTCTGCATTCATCTCGCTAACTTCGCTTATTATGGGGATCAGTTTCCTGGATTCAAGGGAACAAGGCAGATTGTCATCATTCATCAGGCACAAGGACCTCCAGAAAATGAATAATCATTTCAGGTGTATTGGGATCGTCGGCCATCCGCGTCACCCTACCGCATTGACGACACATGAAATGTTGTATCGCTGGCTGTGTGGTAAAGGCTATGAAGTGATGGTCGAGCAGCAGATCGCCCAGGAGTTGCAGCTTAAAAGCGTCAGAACCGGCACGCTGGCGGAAATTGGCCAGCAGGCGGATCTCGCCGTGGTGGTCGGCGGCGACGGCAATATGCTGGGCGCGGCGCGAACGCTGGCTCGCTATGATATTAAGGTTATTGGTATTAACCGTGGCAATCTTGGTTTCCTGACCGACCTCGACCCGGACAATGCGCAACAGCAGCTGGCGGACGTGCTGGAAGGTCACTATATCAGTGAAAAACGGTTTTTACTTGAAGCCCAGGTCTGCCAGCAGGATTGCCAGAAGCGCATCAGCACCGCTATTAACGAGGTGGTTCTCCACCCTGGTAAAGTGGCGCACATGATCGAGTTCGAAGTCTATATCGACGAAATCTTCGCTTTCTCGCAGCGCTCTGACGGGCTGATTATTTCAACCCCGACGGGGTCAACTGCCTACTCGCTTTCAGCCGGAGGCCCAATCCTGACGCCATCGCTGGATGCCATTACCCTGGTGCCGATGTTCCCGCATACGCTCTCGGCGCGTCCGCTGGTGATAAACGGCGACAGCACCATCCGCCTGCGTTTTTCACATCGCCGCAGCGACCTGGAGATCAGCTGCGACAGCCAGATTGCGCTTCCCATTCAGGAAGGAGAAGATGTCCTCATTCGCCGCTGCGATTATCACCTGAACCTTATCCATCCAAAAGATTACAGTTATTTCAATACATTAAGCTCAAAACTCGGCTGGTCAAAAAAATTGTTCTGATTTTACATCCAGCGCTTTACTGTATATAAAACCAGTTTATACTGTATACAAACACAGTTATGGTTTTTCATACAGGAAAACAATTATGCTGGCACAACTAACCATCAGCAACTTTGCCATTGTTCGTGAGCTTGAGATCGACTTCCATAGTGGAATGACGGCGATTACCGGTGAAACCGGTGCAGGTAAATCCATTGCCATTGATGCCCTCGGCTTGTGCCTCGGCGGTCGTGCAGAGGGTGATATGGTGCGCACAGGTGCGGCCCGTGCCGATCTCTGCGCCCGCTTCTCGTTAAAAGACACGCCTGCCGCCCTGCGCTGGCTGGAAGCGAACCAGCTGGAAGATGGACGTGAGTGTTTACTTCGTCGCGTTATCAGCAGTGACGGCCGCTCCCGCGGTTTTATCAATGGTACAGCGGTTCCCCTTTCCCAGCTTCGCGAGCTGGGCCAGCTGCTCATCCAGATCCATGGTCAGCACGCGCACCAGCAGCTAATCAAACCCGAACAGCAGAAAGCCCTGCTCGATGGCTACGCGGGTGAGTACGCGCTTACTCAACTCATGGCGGAGCACTATCGTCAGTGGCATCAAAGCTGCCGCGAACTTGCGCAGCATCAACAGCAAAGCCAGGAGCGTACCGCGCGCGCCGAGCTGCTGGAATATCAGTTGAAAGAGCTGAACGAATTTAACCCTCAGGCGGGTGAATTTGAGCAAATCGACGAGGAGTACAAGCGTCTGGCCAACAGCGGTCAGCTGCTTTCCATCAGTCAGAATGCCCTGAACATGCTGGCGGATGGCGAAGACGTGAATTTGCAGAGCCAACTATATACCGTGCGTCAGCTTGTGACCGAACTGACCGGCATGGACAATAAGC
This sequence comes from Enterobacter cloacae complex sp. P29RS, assembly GCF_014893445.1. Taxonomy (NCBI): domain Bacteria; kingdom Pseudomonadati; phylum Pseudomonadota; class Gammaproteobacteria; order Enterobacterales; family Enterobacteriaceae; genus Enterobacter; species Enterobacter cloacae complex sp. P29RS. The sequence goes on from NZ_JADBPZ010000002.1 coordinate 23,726, forward strand.
TTTCTGGCGTACTGGAAATGCTGGAAGAGGCCGCAATTCAGATTTCAGAAGCCGGGGATGAGCTGCGCCACTACTGTGAACGTCTGGATCTCGACCCGAACCGTCTGTTCGAGCTTGAGCAACGCATCTCCCGTCAGATTTCACTGGCGCGTAAGCATCACGTTACCCCGGAAGAGCTGCCGAATTACTATCAGTCTCTGCTGGAGGAACAGCAGCAGCTGGACGATCAGGCCGATTCCCTTGAAACCTTGTCTCTGGCGGTTAATCTGCATCATCAGCAGGCGCTGGAAACGGCGAAACGGCTGCACGACGTGCGACAGCACTATGCTCTGGAGCTTAGCCAGCATATTACCGACAGCATGCATACGCTGGCGATGCCGCATGGGGTGTTCACTATTGATGTTCGCTTTGAAGAGCATCACCTGACGGCGGAAGGCGCAGACCGCGTTGAATTCCGCGTCACCACCAACCCAGGCCAGCCTTTACAGGCGATTTCGAAAGTGGCTTCTGGCGGTGAACTGTCGCGTATCGCCCTGGCCATTCAGGTGATTACCGCCCGTAAAATGGAAACCCCGGCGTTGATTTTCGATGAAGTGGATGTGGGTATCAGCGGCCCGACCGCGGCCGTTGTCGGCAAACTGCTGCGTCAGTTGGGTGAATCGACGCAGGTTATGTGTGTGACTCACCTGCCGCAGGTCGCCGGCTGTGGTCATCACCACTTTATCGTTAGCAAGGAAACCGATGGCGAAATGACGGAAACGCACATGAAGCCGCTGGATAAACGCTCACGCTTGCAGGAGCTGGCACGCCTGCTGGGGGGCAGTGAAGTCACCCGTAATACGCTCGCGAATGCGAAAGAACTGCTGGCGGCATAAACTTTTTCGGGATCTCAGGGTCATACAGAACAACAAAAACGCCGCCAGACCAGTTTCAAAGTGGGGCAAGGTCTATTATCATCGGCATATTACATATGAGCCGCGTACTGCTCGGGCCCGAAAAGGAATCAAATCACTATGCGCTGTAAAACGCTGACCGCTGCCGCAGCGGTTCTTCTGATGTTGACCGCAGGCTGTTCCACTCTGGAGAAAGTGGTTTACCGTCCTGACATCAACCAGGGGAACTACCTTACTCCTAACGATGTGTCCAAAATCCGCGTAGGTATGACACAACAGCAGGTCGCTTATGCCCTGGGAACCCCGATGATGTCCGATCCGTTCGGCACAAACACCTGGTTCTATGTATTCCGCCAGCAGCCTGGTCATGAAGATGTGACCCAGCAAACCCTGACGCTGACCTTCAGCAGTGCCGGCGTGCTGACCAACATCGACAACAAGCCTGCCCTGACCAAATAATCAGGCGTCAGCAACGCAAAAAGGTGCTCAATGAGCACCTTTTTTGTGTATGTTTATTTGGCTACTTACCGGATTTCTCTGCTCGCTGACGGCGCAACTCTTTCGGGTCGGCAATCAGCGGACGATAGATTTCAACCCTGTCGCCCTCTTTCAGCACATCACCGAGCTTAACCGGACGGCTATAAATGCCGACTTTATTCTTCGCCAGGTCAATATCACGGCGAAGTTCAAGGATGCCGGAGGCCCGGATAGCCGCCTCAACGGTGGCGCCCTCTTCAAGCGTCACGCGCTGCAAATACTGCTTCTCCGGCAGCGCATACACCACCTCAACAGCAATCTTATGCGACACTGTAAACCTCTTTGGCGCGCGTGGTGAACGCCTGAACCATATTCGAGGCCAGCTCTTTAAATATTCGGCCAAACGCCAGTTCGATCAGCTTATTGGTAAATTCAAAATCCAGATGAAACTCAATGCGGCAGGCGTCAGCGCTCAGTGGCGTAAACTTCCACCCTCCCATCAGTTTTTTAAACGGACCATCCACCAGATGCATCAAAATACTCTGATTGCTCGTCAGGGTATTGCGCGTGGTGAACGTTTTGCTGATCCCCGCTTTGGAGACATCCACGGCCGCAGTCATCTGCGTCGGGCCGGATTCCAGCACCCGGCTACCGGTGCATCCCGGAATAAATTCCGGATAGGACTGAACGTCGTTCACTAACTGATACATTTGTTCCGCGCTGTAGGGAACAAGCGCAGTACGGCTAATCTGAGGCATAGCATTTTCCATGGTCACACAACAGACAAATAATAACATTTATCACCTGTTAAAAAAACGCTAAGCCTTATCTCGTGCTAAGATAGCGCGTTAGACCTCACAGGACGCAATGAGGTGACTTTTTAAAATCAGATTACCGACGGCTTTACGACACTTATGACGAAGAAAAAAGCACATAAACCTGGTTCGGCGACCATTGCGCTCAACAAGCGTGCTCGCCACGAGTATTTCATCGAAGAAGAATTCGAGGCCGGCCTTGCGTTGCAGGGCTGGGAAGTAAAATCGCTGCGTGCCGGGAAAGCCAATATCGGCGACAGCTACGTGATCCTGAAAGACGGTGAGGCCTTCCTGTTCGGCGCGAACTTTACGCCGCTGACCGTCGCCTCTTCACATTACGTTTGCGATCCTACCCGCACCCGTAAGCTGCTGCTGAACAAGCGCGAGCTGGAATCCCTCTACGGACGCATCAACCGCGAAGGCTTCACCGTAGTTGCGCTCTCTTTGTACTGGAAAAACGCCTGGTGCAAAGTGAAAATCGGCGTGGCGAAAGGTAAGAAACAGCACGACAAGCGTACTGACCTGAAAGCACGCGAGTGGCAGCTCGACAAAGCACGTATCATGAAAAACGCAGGACGTTGATCTGCGCGCTTATTGTACTATTCAATAAGTTAGCGTTTCGGGCTGGTATCGAGGAAGTGAAATCTGGTATACTGAGTTCAACACTATTGGGGCTGATTCTGGATTCGACGGGATTTGCGAAACCCAAGGTGCATGCCGAGGGGCGGTTTGCCTCGTTAAAAGCCGCAAAAAAATAGTCGCAAACGACGAAAACTACGCTTTAGCAGCTTAATAACCTGCTAAGAGCCCTCTCTCCCTAGCTTCCGCTCTTAAGACGGGGATCAAAGAGAGGTCAAACCCAAAAGAGATCGCGTGGAAACCCTGCCTGGGGTTGAAGCGTTAAAACTAATCAGGCTAGTTCGTTAGTGGCGTGTTTGTCCGCAGCTGGCGTGCGAATGTAAAGACAAACTAAGCATGTAGTACCGAGGATGTAGAAATTTCGGACGCGGGTTCAACTCCCGCCAGCTCCACCAAATAAAACAAGGGGTTACGTGAAAACGTAACCCCTTTTTTTGCCCATGTCCACATTACGTCCACTCGGCAAAACTTTGGCCAGCGCTAACTTCAGTAACCCCAGTTTTACATTTTTGCATCCAGTGCCCATATGCCGCTTGCCACGCCTCTTGTTCATCGGCAAAAAGATGTTCTGCAATAGGCAACTACTCAATGCCATTTGAACCAAACTCCAAGTACAGGGATGACCAGCTCTGTCGCTATATCCTTACAGCATTCCCGACCCCATAGGACAAATGGATTATGCAAAGTTTCTATCATCTTGATCAGCTGATTCAGGGTTATTTCAATCAGGATCATGACCTCATAAATGAGGGAGAGGATACTATTGAGGGCACTATTGAACTCTATAAAAAAACAGCCCCAGATTGGATGTTAAAAGAGTTAGCCGAAGAGGTCGATTGTTTCCTTGAGCTTTACGAAGACAGGCTGGATGAGCAATTCAAAAGCCGGTATGGATTTGATTTCTCACCTGAGTTGTGGGATTCAACCCCATTCGATTTCCTGATGACTGTGCGCAGACTTGCCCTTTCTTAGAAGTAGCTACAGGAAGACAAACCCGTAACGGCTTAACCGACCTCAGACCGGCAACAGCCGGTCTTTTTCTTTCTAAATATAAGTTAAGGGTGAACAGTTAAATCCAAAAAAGCTTTTTCTTGATGTGATCCATTCAAAAAACAGGTTTGCTTAACCACAGGAAACACTGCAACAAATCGCCATTGGCATACCCGTGAAAGTTGAATTTATAAATTATCAACAAAAAAACAGCCTATTAATGAATTTATTCAGACTCCACCAGTCCAAAAATCCTCCATCGGTGATTACCAGAATCACCCGATGAAGTGCTAAAAGCCCGCACGGCGCAAGCTCTGCGGGCTTTTTATATCTGTCCCTTCCCGTCCAGCGCCCCCTCACACGCCAGCGCCAGCACCATCAGCGCCGTCTCATTCTCCTGCACCGATAACATCTCCATCCCCACCGACAGACCGATACGGCTTACGCCGCACGGCAACGTTATAGCTGGCAGGCCGCTGATGGCGGCCAGTTCCGGCGCGCAGCCTGGCGGCATCTTCGCCATACTTTCTGGTAACCGTTGTACGGTGGGATACACAAATCCGTCGATGCGCTGCGCCTCCGCCACCTGGCAAAGGTTCTGCCGCAACAGGCGCTGAAAGCGACGCCCCGCCAGCCAGAGCGGAGTTTTCAGCGTGCTACTCGCCAGCATCTGACGTAGAAACGGCGCAAACTCTGGCAGGTAAGCGCCGGAGTCCACAATGCTTGTCAGTCCGGAGGGAGCGCCAGGCTGTTTGCCAAGCCAGTCGTCAATCGCCACGCGAAATTCATACAGGCTCAGGCATGTCGCCTGACTTACGTCGTCCAGCAAAGGTAATGATACCTCCACCAGCGTTGCTCCGGCACGACGCAACGTGTGCAGCGCCGACTGCCAGACCTCCAGCTGTACCTCATCCTCTCCCTGTAACGCGGTTACCACACCAAAGCGAACGCCTTTCAGCGAACGCACAGGAAGCGCAACCGGTGGCAAACCATGGATCACCGCATGCAGCAAGGCGGCATCTTCAACGCTATGTACCATTGGCCCAACGGTATCTTTGCTGGGCGAGAGCGGCGCCACGCCATCCAGCTGTGAACGGCGAAAAGCAGGCCGTAGCCCCACCAGCCCGGTATAGCTACAGGGAATGCGGATAGAGCCGCCGGTATCGGTACCCAATGCGCCATCCGCCATCCCCGCCGCCACCGCCGCGGCGCATCCTCCGCTGGAACCTCCGGCGGTGAGTGACGGGCGAAGCGGGTTTGCCACATCGCCCCCCAGCGAGCTTCGCGAGCGCACGTCAAAAGCAAACTCGGACATATTCGCTCTGGCGAGGATAATCGCTCCTGCCCTACGCAACCGCTGTATAACAAGCGCATCCGACGTCGCGTTAAGTGAGGCCAGCGCCCGGCAGCCAAGAGTAATGGGCATCGGTGCGCAGGCAATATTATCTTTGACGATCAACGGCACGCCGTGCAGGGGGCCGATCGGCTCCCCGCGTCGACGCTGCTGCTGATGCTGTTCCGCCTGAGACATGGCGTCAGGGTTAACCCCGAGGATCGCGTTGAGCGCCCGGTGCTGCTGAATGACGTCGAGACGGCGGGCAATTTCCTCCGGGCAGTCGTCTGGCGGTATCAGGCGCTTCATAGTCTCAGGCTCCCTCGTGATGAAAACCGGGCAGAAGGCTGCCCGGGATACGTTTTAGTCCCGCATGCCGGTAGTAATTGCATCAATGTCCTGCGGACGCAGACGAATTTCCGCCGCCCGTCGGTGCCCCTGCATCCCCTCGGTACGGCTCTGGCGGATCGCCGGTTCTGCGATTGCCGGGATACCCTGCTCGTCAATCCACTGATGGGTACAGATTTTGACGTACGCCCCAACCCACAGACCACCGGTATAGCGTGCCGCCGCCATCGTCGGTAACGTGTGGTTGGTGCCGCAGCATTTATCAGAGAACACCACGCTGGCGTTCTGACCAATAAACAGCGAGCCATAGTTGCGGATCTTCGCCGCCGTCGCGTGCGGATCGCGGGTATGCACCTGCAAATGCTCCGTCGCCATATGGTCAGCAAACGCAATCAGCTGCGCTTCATCTTCGCAGAGCACAATCTCACCCTGCCGGCGCCACGCCTCCCCCGCCGTGGCGGCCGTTGGCAGGCTGGCAAGCTGACGCTCAACCTCCGCCAGGGTACGCTCAGCGATATCCCGGCTGGTTGTCGCCAGCCCGACGCGGGTATGAATATCGTGTTCTGCCTGCGCCAGCATATCGGCGGCCAGAATGCGCGGATCGGCGCTGTCGTCAGCGATAGTGAAAATCTCGCTCGGCCCGGCGAGGGCATCAATGCCGACTCGACCAAACACCTGGCGTTTCGCTTCGTTAACGAAGGCGTTGCCTGGCCCAACGATTTTGTCCACCGATGGAATGCTCTCCGTTCCCCAGGCCATGGCCGCAATGGCCTGCGCGCCACCTACCCTGAAAATGCGGTGCGCGCCCGCCAGATGGCAAACCGCGATCATCGCCGGATGCGCTCCCGGCGGCAGACAGGCGATGATCTGTTCGCAGCCCGCCACCGTCGCAGGGACAATCGACATCACCGGCGCAGAGAGGATCGGGTAACGCCCACCCGGCACGTAGCAGCCCACCGTCTGCACCGGGATGATCCGGTGACCGAGATGTACGCCAGGCAGCGTCTCAACTTCCAGCGGCTGCATGGTCGCCAGCTGCGCCTGCGCAAAACGACGCACCTGATTAATAGCAAACTCGCTGTCGCGGCGCGTCTGGGCATCCATCCCCTGCAGTGCTTCGGCGATCTCCTGCTCGCTCACCTCAAACTGCGTCGGCACGACGTTATCAAACTGCTGCGAAAAGGCTCTTAGCGCCGTATCGCCTTCGGTTTTCACGCGCTCGATAATGGCGCTGACCTTCTCCGTCAGGGAACGATCGGCCTGCGCATCCTGCCCCTGCGGGCGCTTAATCCAGCTCACCTGATTTAACATTTACGCGTCCTCCATCTGGCCGAGTTTGATTTGCGCCAGCAGCGCCAGGTGGTCATACACGACCCATTCATCAACAATTTTGCCGTTGACGATGTGGTAGTGCGACATGCCCATCACGAACAGTCGTTCTCCGGTCGGCTTGCCCAGTTCGCCGTAACCCAGGTGATGCCCTTCGATGATCCAGCGAACCGCCACTTTGACGCCGCCTTCATCGCACGGGTTGGAACAGATATGCTGCGGCAGCCACGCGCCGTCAGGGATCATCCCCACCAGCGCCAGCGTCTGATGGGTTACCGCCGCGGTGCCGTACAGCTCTTTCATCAGCGGGCCATGCCACTGCACGTTAGGGGCGTAAACCTCTTTGATTTTGCCGAACATCCGACGATTGTAGATCTCATGCAGCCAGCGCAGGCACTGCTCTTCCGTATCGGTGTGTGCAATGGATACATCGCACTCCATCTCCGGCGGATATTGCCCCAGCATGCGGCCGTTTTCGCCGATGTCCATCACGCGGAAGCCTTTATCAAACTGCTCCTTTGCCATATTAAATGCGATTTGATCGGTATTCAGGCCAAGCTGTTTCATTAACGACATGTTGTCGCTGACTACCCACTCCCGGTAAATTTTATTCTCGTGGATCATGCAATCTGCCACGGTACGGGTAACGAAGGTGCGGTTGGTCGGCTTGCCTAAATGGCTGTGCTGGGTATGCCGCCCGCTTCCCGTCACCAGGTGAGAGGTATAAAAACCGTCAACATCATTTCCGTTCCAGATAACCTGGGTTGCCATGCCGCGCCGCTCCGGGAAGGCAATTAAGCGTTGCAGCGTATCCTGTACCACCTGCTCACGGTTATAGAGTGTCCCCAGCGCGTTATACAGCACGCAGTTATGGGTATAGTGAGAATAAATTAAGCCGACATCGCGCTCGTCCCATATTTTATGGGTGCAGCGAACTATATAATCGACAATATCGGTATAGCAGTCATCAAAGCCGCGTAATGATTGCACGCGCGGTCTTTTTTCCGGTACCAGATCGACAAAATCACGACGTTCCACCTGTAATACAGGCTCCTCTTTCAGCGATTTCACGCTGCTTTTTTCGGGTACGGCTGGTGCTTTATTTGTTGCTTCGGTGGAAGACATATAAACTCCTGCTCTGTTTTCAGACAATAAGAACCCGCACCCGTAAGTGAGGGTGAATTAAACTCGATTATTTTCGGCAGCCAGAATAAGGGGGCTGCCGCCCCTGTTAATTCACTATTTGCGACCAAATCGCTAATTCATCGATCCCCAGATATTCACGGAAAATTAAACCATCACGTAATTCAAGCTGGCTGATACCGGTAATTGATATGGGTTTACGGGTTGGCGCACCAAATTTGCCGTAACCGTCATGCCAGGTTAATAACGACCAGCGCAGGGAAAGCCGAATCGGCTCGTTAGGATCTTTACGCACAATCAGATGATGGAGCTGCGTTTCGCTGTCGGCAAATGAAGCGCGGTAGCCAGAAAGCTGTGCGCCAATTTCCTGCTCACCGGTGCAGAGGCAATGACCCGGCGCGTAAAGCGTCGCCGCCGGGTGATAGAGACCGGGCACCACGCCACTGTTACCGCCCGCCCACATGGTTAAGTAGCGCTCAACGACGCCTGCCAGCGCCCCTTCTACGTCGTCGCCCTCGGGCCCGCCCGCCCAGCGGGCATCCAGCGTCTCGGCAGAGACCGCCTCCACGCCAAGCTGCTGGCGCATGGTCGCCAGGTTAAAGGCAAATTCGCGGATATCCAGCCCCAGTTGCGCCACAATCGCAGCACGATCCTGAAGCAGCCACTCCTGGCGTACGGCCCCATCAACACAGATGCGATCGGCCCAGGTGCGGACCCAGACATTTTTCCCGGTCGGCGGGCCAAAAAACCCCTCCCCCTGATGCTGAATGCGGGCTACGGTACGCTGAGCCGCATAGTACTCGTCCCCCGGGTTCTGGCTGCACAGAATATCCTCCGTCAGCACCGCTCGCTGCGGGAAGCTGTGCATCGCCTCAAGCGTCAGGCGCATAAACTGGGAAAGCTCATGCAGCTGTTTTTCGGGGGTAGTGAAAACCACCGGCGTGGCGTAAAAATCCGCCAGCTGGCCGATATCTTTCTGCTCCCAGACGACATGCGTCAGCGTCAAAATGAACTGCTGGATAGAGTCGAATTGAGGGCTGAAGCCCCGCAATCTGGTCATGTGCGCTCCTTAGAATGGAATAGCGTTAAACCATTGGTTTCGATAACGCCGCTGCGTGGGCGACGCGCCGAGTGGCGTATCACCAGCGTACCGGGCACCGTAATCTGTTCAGGCTCTATGGTTCCGCTGTCAATTTGCTTCATTAACAGTTCCACCGTGGCATCTACCATCGCGCCGACCGGCTGCGACGCCGAAGTCAACGCATAAGAGGGCCAGCCGGAAGGGCCGATGTCGTCATACCCGACAATGGAGACCTCCTCCGGAATGCGCAAACCAAACTCATAGCGCGCCACATCCATTACCGTGACGGCCATATGATCGTTGGCGACAAAGACCGCATCCGGCGCTGGCGACGCCGAAAACAGGGTATAAGCCGCCCGGGTGGTTTGCTGAGCGTCGTAATTCCCGTGCACCACCCGCACATCGGTGATGCCATGTTCTTCCAGCGTGGAGATGAACCCGTGCTGGCGGGCGATATTGACCGGGGAATCAGCTACGCCGCCCACGTAGGCAAAACGCTTGTGCTCCCCCGCCAGCAGAAACTCGGCAATCTGCCGCGCGGCCGCTTCGTTATTACTGTTGACGCTGGAGGCCATGCCACTCTCTTCGCTGCGGTTAAACAGCACTACCGGGATCCCGGCGGCAAGACACTCCTCGGATAACTCCAGCGACAGCGTCACCGAGGCCAGCACAATGCCATCCACCCGGTACTGCATAATCTGGTCAAAAATACGGTCAACGTTACCGTCCCGGTCGCCAACGAACAGCAGCAGGTGATAGTTCAGCGTATCCAGCTTTTGTGCCAGCGCCTCCAGCACCTGCGAGTAAAAGGGGTTATCAAAGTAAGAAATGACGACACCGATAATGCGCGAACGCGCCGTGTTGAGCGAACGGGCTATCGCATTCGGGCGATAGCCCAACTCGCGCGCCGCCTTCAGCACTTTTTCACGCGTTGCCGGTGAAATGCTGGCCCCCGGCGTGAACGTTCGCGACACCGCAGATTGCGATACCCCCGCCAGTTGAGCGACCTGTTGGGATGTGACTGCTGCAAAAGTCTTACGTTTCATTACCCCTGATTCCTTATCAACGTCCTGCCCATTTGCGCGTGCTTCAAACGCCTCAGCAAGTGGGTGTTTTTTATACTTACACCACCTTTGCATGCGTATGCAACACAAAAAATTAAAATTCTCACAACAAGATCGAGATCACTTTACAAACATGAAACCTTTTCGTAACTTCAAATCTTGAATACGTATGCAAAGAGTTTTCATACCGTCAAAGGTACCGGAGAGAACAGGAGTCGCCCAAAGGATTGAACCGGTAAACGTCGTCCCTGACTGGTTATAACCCATTAATTCTTAAGAGGTTCAAAACCATGTTTCAAGCACTGTTACGCCGTCGGGAAGCCCGGCTCTTTTTCATCATCAGCATCCTGTTCTTTATCTGCATCCATAGCATTGATGCATTCCTGGCCCCCATGATGATCAACCAGGGCATTGAGCCACAGATCATGGGCATCATCATGGGCGCATCCGGGCTGGCAACCCTTCTGATACGCTTCCCGTTAGGCATTATTTCCGACGTGGTTAAAAGCCGCAGGATCTTCATCCAGATTGGCCTGCTGCTGCCAATTATCGCCTGGCCAATTGCCTGGCTTGAACCCAATGCCATTACGCTGTATCTGGCGAAAGCGGCAGACGGCGTCACGGCGGCGACATGGGTGCTGTACAACATCCTGTTCATGCGTTACTTCGGTCGCAACGAAGCCCCTGCCGCCGTCGCGCTGCTGGCGCTGGCAGGGCCCATCGGCGTGTTTCTCGGCAACTGTATTGGCGCGGTGCTGATTCACTATTTTGCCAATAACATCGCCTTTTTTGTCTCCTGCATCTCCGCCCTGGTGGCGTTGATCCTGACGACCCGCATTCAGGACGTGCACGACCCGGTGCAGGCCCCCACGCTTAAAGCCTGCATCACCGGCGCGCGCCAGCAGCTGGCCGACCGTTCCGTCTGGCTGATTGGCATCCTGGCGACCGTCGTCATTCTGGTGCCCTTCGCCACCCGGGACACGCTGACGCCGGTCTACGCCGAACAGCTCGGCGCCCGGGCGGGGATCCTCGCGGTGCTCGGAAACATCCACCTTCTGTTTTACGGGCTGGCCATCTCCCTGTGCAGCTCGGTGTTTTATCAGCGCCTTGGGCTGGTAAAAACCGCCGTGCTCGGCATCGTTTTACAGGTGATCTCCACCTTCGGCATTCCCTTTACCAGCAATATGTACGTCATTTACCTGTGGCAGGCGCTGGCAGGTTTTTCGTTCGGTATGGCCTTTGCCGCATTCATGTCGCTCAGCGTAGTGAATACCTCGTCTGATGAACAATCCACGCGAATGGGACTATTCCAGACCATTTATTCCTGCGGCATGTTTGTCGGGCCGGTAATGATGGGCGTAATGATGCAACATATTAACCTGTCGTCCGGTTATATATTGATTGCCGCCCTTTCCGTTGTGGCCGCTATTGCCACGCCGCTGTCCGCTCGATGGGTATATGCCCGTAAAACGCAAACCTCAGCCCAATTATTAAAAAACGGTGCGTACGCCGCCGCGCCGGATCAATAACCCACTCTGAAGTAAACACCCTTTCCCGGTCTGCCGGGAGGACAACTGACATCTAAAAAAGGTAAGGAGAAGCGTGTGTCCTGGAAATTAAAAACCGGTAAATCTACCGAAGAGCGCCAGCAAGCCAACCAGCAAATAAGAGAAACGGTTGAGCAAATACTTGCGGATATTGAAAAGCGTGGAAATAAAGCCATTCGCGAATTATCCATTAAATTCGATCGTTATGACCGTCAGGATTATCGTCTGGCCCCCGCGGAGATCGACCGCTGCATAAAACAGTTAAGCCGCCAGGATATTCAGGATATTGAATTCGCCCAACAGCAGGTGGCGAATTTTGCCCGCGCGCAGAAAGAATGCCTGCGGGATCTGGAAATTGAAACGCGTCCCGGCGTTATTCTCGGGCATAAAAATATTCCGATTAACGCCGTGGGATGTTACGTGCCTGGCGGAAAATATCCCCTGCTCGCCTCCGCGCACATGTCGATTATCACCGCCAGCGTGGCGGGGTGCTCAAGAATTATCAGCTGTGCCCCGCCGTTTAACGGTCAGCCCGCCCCGGCGATTGTCGCGGCGCAAAAAATGGCTGGCGCAACGGAAATCTATGCCCTTGGCGGCATTCAGGCGATAGGCGCCATGGCGCTGGGCACGGACTCGCTGGCACCGGTCGACATGCTGGTCGGCCCCGGTAACGCCTTCGTCGCGGAGGCCAAACGCCAGCTGTTCGGCCGGGTAGGTATCGATCTGTTTGCCGGTCCGACGGAAACGCTGGTGATTGCCGATAACACCGTTGACGCGGAAATGTGCGCCACGGATCTGCTGGGCCAGGCCGAACACGGCGTCACCACCCCTGCCATCCTGCTGACGAACTCGCTCCAGCTTGCCAAAGAGACGCTCAGCGAAGTGGAACGGCTGCTGAAAAAGCTCCCTACCGCCGACATTGCCCGCCAGTCCTGGCAGGACTACGGGGAAATCATCGTCTGCGACAGCTACGAAGAGATGCTGCTGGAGGCAGATCGTATCGCTTCCGAACATGTTCAGGTGATGACCGACCGGGACGACTGGTTCCTGGCTAACCTGACCAATTACGGCGCGCTGTTCCTTGGGCCGCGTACTAACGTGGCCTATGGCGATAAGGTGATCGGAACCAACCACACCCTGCCGACGCAAAAAGCCGCACGCTATACCGGCGGCCTGTGGGTGGGCAAGTTCATGAAAACCTGCACCTTCCAGAAAGTCCTCAGCGACGAAGCCACCGCCGAAATCGGCAGCTATTGTTCGCGTCTGTCGTTGCTGGAGGGTTTCGCCGGACATGCCGAGCAGGCCAATATTCGCGTGCGCCGTTATGGCCAGACGGAGGTTCCCTACGCCACACCGGCCCCGGTCAGGGAAAAGGTGTAAGCCATGACGCTTTTGCAAACGCCCTCTTTCACCCTGCACGGCAAACGCGCGCTGGTAACCGGCGGGTCAAGAGGGATTGGCTTCGCTGCCGCCGTCGCCCTCGCACAGGCGGGCGCAGAGGTATGGATCGCCGCCCGGGGCCGCGAGGCGCTGGCGCATGCCGCAAGTCTGGCAGCGGAACACAGGCTCGCATTTCACCCGCTGGAGCTGGATATTACCGACGCTCAGGAGGTGGAGCGTGTGCTGGCGACATTGCCCACGCCCGACATTCTGGTGAACAGTGCCGGGCTGGCACGCCACCAGCCGTTTCTTGAGGTGAACGAGGACAATTTCGATGCGGTGATGGCGCTTAACCTGCGCGCCACCTTTTTTGTCAGCCAGCGCGTGGCGCGCAGAATGCGGGCGGGCGGTAAGGGAGGGTCGATTATTCACATCTCATCGCAAATGGGACACGTTGGTGGCCCCGAGCGTAGCGTGTACTGTGCCTCCAAATTCGCGCTTGAAGGGTTAACCCGAACGATGGCGCTGGAGCTGGGCGAGGCGGGGATCCGCGTTAATACGCTGTGCCCAACCTTCATTGAAACCGACCTGACGCGCCCGGCGCTCGCCGATCCGACGTTCCGCCACTACGTGCTGGACAACATCAAGCTGCGCCGGTTAGGCAGGCTGGAGGACATTATGGGCCCGGTAGTGTTTCTCGCCTCAGATGCCGCCGGGCTGATCACCGGCAGTGCCCTGATGGTTGACGGCGGCTGGACGGCTACGTGAGGGATGCAATGGAATATCCGCTTCTGGACAATACCGATCTTCCGCTGGTGCTGCTTGGTGGCACGCTTTGTAACGCCCGGCTCTGGCAGCCCGTTATTGAACGGCTGAATGTCGCAGCGGTGTCGTGTATTACGCTGACGGGTGCGGAGTCCGCGCCGCAGGCGTCACGGCGGTTATTAGAGGTTCTGCCGCCGCGCTTTCTGCTGGCAGGGTTTTCTCTCGGTGCCATAGTCGCGCTGCAAATGGCCGCCGACGCGCCAGAAAGAGTGAACGGGCTGACGCTGATTTCCGTTAATCCGTTGCCCGTTGCGCCAGACACCCTCGCTTCACGCCGGGAAGCGGTACGCACCGCACAGGCGCGGGGCCTGGCCGACTGGCTGGTCTCCTCGCTGTGGCAGAGCTATGTCGCCCCGTCACGTCTGTCCGATCGGATCCTGCAAGAGACTATTTGCCGAATGGCGCAAGAGTGCGGCATTGAGACCTTTGCCGGGCAAACGGAAATGGCCATTCACCGGCAGGACAACCGGACTGCGTTTAACGCCCTCTCCTGCCCCACATTACTTCTAAACGGCGCGCAGGACGTTATCTGCACGCCCCATCATCATCAGCTACTGGCCGCAGGCAACGCGAACGTGACCAGACATACGGTGGAGGCTGGCGGGCATTTTATTCCGCTGGAAACCCCGGATGAGATCGCGCCGCTGCTGCGTCAGTGGATAACGGAGTGCATACAGTGCGCAAAAACAGTTTAAAGACCGCATTTCTGGAAAATACTCCCATCATAAACGGCTGGCTGGCGATCCCGTCCGGTTATAGCGCGGAAATTATGGGCCATCAGGGTTACGACGCCGTCACCGTCGATTTGCAGCACGGCATGATTGATTTTGCCAGCGCGCTGTCAATGCTACAGGCGCTATCGGCCACGCCTGCCGTGCCGCTGGTGCGGGTGGCAGATAACGATCCGGCGCAAATCATGCGCGTATTAGACGCAGGAGCCTACGGCGTAATCTGCCCGATGATCTCCAGCGCGGAACAGGCTCGCCGTTTTGTCGCTGCCTGTCGCTATCCACCGCTGGGTGTTCGCTCCTTTGGTCCGGCCAGAGGTCTACTCTACGGCGGCAGTGATTATCCACAGCACGCTAACAACGAGATCCTGACGCTGGCGATGATTGAAACCCGCGAAGGGCTGGCTGATCTTGACGCCATCCTTGATACCGAAGGGCTGGACGGTGTGTTTATTGGCCCCAACGATCTCTCACTGACGCTGACCGGCAGCGCCAGCGCCGAATCGCAACATCCCGAAATGCTTGCTGCTATTGAGCGGGTGATTCACTGCTGCCGCCAGCAGCAGAAGATTGCCGGAATTTTCTGCACTTCCGGCGCGGCCGCCGCAGCGCGCATTGATCAGGGTTTTCAGTTTGTTACCCCTGCAAACGACGTTATGCAACTGGGTCGCGCCTCGCGTGAAGCCATTGCCCTCGCCCGCGGCAACTCTATCCCTACCACCGGTGCATCCGGTTATTAAAAGGAGAAATAATGAAAACCATCCATCTTACCCAGAGCCAGGCACGAACACGGTTAATCGCCCCCGAGGACATGATTTCCTGTAATCTTGCTTTTATTGATTGCAAGCTACCCGGCTCGCATCTCAAACAAAACTATTCCTTCATCGGCCCGGGTGTAACTCAGTCCAGCGAGCAGATTGTTAATATCCCCGAGCCGCACGGCTTTAACATTGGCGCGGCGGCTATGCCGAAAGGGGTAACCAATAACCTGCATCTGCATTTCACCGCAGAAGTGTTCCTGATCCATGAAGGGACATGGCGTTTTCGCTGGGGCGCCAACGGCGAGCATGAAGCGGAATTTAGCGCGCCCACCATCCTCTCAATACCGACCTGGATCTTCCGCGGTTTCACCAACGTCAGTAAAGAAGATACCTGCGGCATGGTATTTACCGTGCTCGGCGGGGACAACACGGGCGGCATCATCTGGCACCCGTCAGTGCTGGCGGCCGCCAGCGAGTACGGTATGTATCTCAGCAAGGATAATATGCTGATTGCGCAGGAGGCAGGTGAACCAATGCCCGATCCCGCCACGCTGCTGACGCCGCTGTCAGAGCAATATATTGCCGGGCTGCGTGACTACAGCGTTGAGGAGATGCGCCAGCGTGCGGTAACCGGCGATGACCGCTGCTGGTCAGCCCAGGGACTGCTGGATTCGGTGCTGCCAGGACACGGCGGCGAAATTGCGCCGGTTATCGGTTTCGGCATTTCACAGGATCGGGATTCCGCTCCCGCTATCGTGAGCCCGCACGGTTTTTCCGTCGAATGGCTGCGTCTCGCCGAGGATCACGTTGTGGGCCGCCATCTCTGCCCGGATATTCAGGTCATTATGGTCTTTAAAGGCCAGCTGGAGGTCACCTGGAACGAGGCGGGCGAAGAAGTGAGCGTTATCGCCCCGGAACGTTCGGTGATCTCTGTTCCGGCAAACAGCTGGCGTCGCTACCGCGCGGTTGACGGCAAAACGGAGTTTATTCTGACGACCCGCGGCGATCAGCGTAAGCGCCTCTACTGGGATGAAGCGATCCTGCAACAGGCGAGAGAACACAATCGCTGTCTCGATCCCGATGGCTACGTGGCCGATGCCGACATCCTGCCTGCCACGGCCCGTCGGGCCGGTGCGATACTGGAGAAATGGCAGTCGAATGCCTGACTGAGCTTATACTCGTCATCACGATACTGGCGCAGACTGTTCACTGCGCCATTGTGGTTATCAACATACCGCCCCTCACCGGGCCTTCTTAAACGTCAACATTATCCGACCATCCTCTTCTCCAGAACGGTGATATTTTTCCCTGCAACGTTTTCCACCGTGAAATTATCGACATACAAAAAAATGAGTTTCAGTCCTCTGCCGCTTTCAGCCAAAAGAGAGGCATCGAACGTCGCGTCGTCCCGCACCGCCACGAGACGTTCAGCGGGAAATTCATCGCCATCGTCCGTAAAACGCAGCGTCGCGTCCGAGACGGTAGCGATGAACTCCACGCTGAAGCAACGTTCCGGATCCTCATGTAGCGCATGACGAATAATGTTGGTAGCCGTCTCACAGGCGGCGAGATCGAGCGCAAAGCGCCAGTCATCGCTGACGGATAGCGAGGCCATCTGGCTCTCAAGCCATGCCGCAAGCGGCGAGACTGAAGTTAACGTGGCGGGAAAAGAGATGTGGTTAGCCACAGTCAACTCACTGATTTAGCTGCGCAAGTGCCGTTGCGCGATCCGGGCAGATGCGAAATATGCGATCCATACGGGTCAGGGTAAACATGTTGCGTATACCGGGGTTCAGCGCACATAACATCATTTCACCTTTACCGTTCATCATTTTCAGCAGGGAAACCAGCGCACCAAGGCCGCTACTGTCGATAAAATCGATTTTGCTGAAATCGACTATCAGGGATTTACGATCTTCCCCAATCTCCCTGGCAATGGCTTCCTTAAATCCCGCCGCCACCGAGGCGTCCAGTCGGCGCACCGATGGGGTCATAATGTTTACCTCGCTCAGCCGGTCTGTATCAATGTTCATCGTTTACTCCAGTACGCTCAATTACTAATAAGGAAACATCATCGGCCATGGCCTGCTGTTCACGACATTCTCCGCTGCGCCAGCGTATAAGATGCTGTGCAAACTGCGGTAAGAGCTGTTCCAGCGCTAGCGTGACATCACTCTGAAGCCGACGCTGCAAACGCGCCTGACCAAACTGTTCGTTATCAGGGTTCTCACACTCGGTAATACCATCGCTAAACAGACAGAGGCGATCACCCGGTGCCAGCGAGAAGCTCACGTCTGTCCAGCTGAGATCCGGCATCAATCCTACCGGCGCACCGCCTTCACCGACCGTCCTGACCTCGCCACCAGGGTTCACAATGAACGGTGTAGGATGCCCGGCCTGGCACAGCTTGCCTTCGCCTGTCGCCAGGTCGATAACGCCGTAAATCATGGTGAAATAACTCATTATCTCAGCCTCTTCGCTGCAAAAGCGACCGTTCAGGATGCGAACGACTTCTGCAGGGGACGCAACATCGCTCTCGTCCGCAAACAGAAAACGCTCTACCGCCCTGCCATGCAGAAACTGACGGGCAACAGCAAGTGACATCATCGCCGCACCGACGCCGTGCCCCGACACATCAACACAGTAGAATCCCAGATGGTTGTCGAGAGGGAAGACATTGAAAATATCGCCCGATACCCAGGCTGACGGCAGGAAAATCCAGTCGGCAAAATAATCCCGGTAGCGCAGCTGATGCGCGGGCAGAACCGACTGCTGGATCCGTGCCGCCACCTCAAGGTCTTGCTCTATCTGCCTTAACGCCTCGCTGAGGCGCGCATTACGCGCAGCAAGCGTGGCTTCAAGGGACAAAACCCGTGCCCCCGCGTGCAATCGCGCCCGTAGCTCACTCTGCTCGACTGGCTTATTGAGAAAATCATCCGCACCGGCGTCAAAACCCACCGTCAGATCGCCCGGCTCTTCGCGCGCGGTAAGCAAAATTACATAAACATAATGGCCGAACTGGCGGCTGCGAACCTCCCGGCACAATGTCAGGCCATCCATTTCCGGCATATCCCAGTCGCTAATCACCAGGCTGACGGGCTGGTTTTCAAGGATCTCAAGCGCGGCGACGCCATTCTCCGCCTCGTAGACGATATACCCCCACTGCGTCAGCATACGGCTAAGCAGGCGACGATAAACCAGTGAATCTTCAACTATCAGGACGTGCTGGGACAACATACGCCCTCCTATAGCGGTAAGAACCAGATGACGCTGACGGTGCCTTCCCGGAATTTACCGCTGCCGCTCTGGTGGCCGGGGTAACGGGTGCCGGAGTAGTTTGCATACTGAACAGAGAATGAACCTGGCGTATAACCCGCATAGCCAAAGCTATAGCTGTAGTCGCCGTTCCAGGGCTGCTGCTGGCTGCTGTCCGGAAACCAGAACGCCGTGGCGCGTACGAAAAAATGCTGCTTAAAGGTATAACCACACCCGCCCAATACCACGTTCTTGTTTTTGCGGATATCGTTGCTGTCCAGATCGTAATAGCGCGGAACCCAGCTGTAGCCCATCTGGCAAATGATGGAGTCGCCTTTGTTGATCAGAAGCTTATTCTCTACGGGCTTCGGCAGTGAAAATTTATACGCCAGCGTCACGGCCCCCTGCTCAAAATAGGTGTGACGACGGGTTCCTGACGTCCAGAAGCGGTTATCCCCGTAATTACTGTAAACCAGGCTGACCGTGTTGGCATGCCAGTCGTCATAGCCAAAGCTGTAGCGAAAATCGGCCGTGTAGCGGCTGGTGTCCGTCACCGGTAACCTCGATGTCACGTTGGCAAACCAGTAGCTGTAGGGTGAGTATTGCAGGCTAAGATTGAGCGTCTGGTTGTATTTTCTTTTCTGATCTGCGCTGTCCGAGCTGTTCGGGATGGTCATCCACTGCTCTTTCAGGCCGGAACTAAAGCTCAGCGCGCCAGAGAAAACGTCTTCATTCCCTGAAAACAGACGTCCCCAGCGGCTGGTGAACACGCCAGCCTGCACCGGCTCACCGTTCTTGTCACGTAGCGATTCCGCATCGTCCTTCGGCGCAGCCTCAGCCCCAGTGGCAACGCACAATAGTGCGCAGGTCAGCAAAAATTTATCCCGCATCTGCCCTTCCTTAGTTAGGTATCCAGCGCGCGGCGACATTATATTTCGCCATCAGCCACAGCACGCCCAGCGTCGCCGCGTGAATGAAGGTATTCACAGCCCAGTCATGGCGCCACAGATCGAACGTAACGAACTGGCTTACCAGGAATACGACGTAGACGTGCAAAATAAAGGTATAAAGCGAATGCTGACCCAGGGGGATAAGAAACCAGCCCGCGAAGCGATACAGGGGCAGCCAGTACCAGGTCAGCAGCAGATAGACCGTCACCATCAGGCTGATATCGTTAAGCACCCTGATGGGTCCCAGGCCATTTTTCGCCGCCCAGGTATGGTAAAAAGCATTAAAGTCCTCGGGTGAAAGACTGTGCATGAGCAGCGCGGGCGGCATAAACGGGTTGGTATGGTTCTGGGCAATAAAGCCAAGAATCAGCGCAATCATCACCAACGCCACGAGCACTACCTTACCGGCGGGCGTGCGGGCAAAGGAGATCAACTCCTCTTTGTACCAGCCGCTGCACATTCCCAGCACAAAAATAAACTGCCAGGCCAGCAGTGGAAACGCGAATTCAAACTGAGACGGCGTAACCCGCACCGGCCACACCTGCCAGCAGCCGTAAACGAGTAACGATAGACCCAGCAGCCAGTAGACGTATCCTTTCTGAAGCATTCC
Organism: Enterobacter cloacae complex sp. P29RS; assembly: GCF_014893445.1. NCBI lineage: Bacteria > Pseudomonadati > Pseudomonadota > Gammaproteobacteria > Enterobacterales > Enterobacteriaceae > Enterobacter > Enterobacter cloacae complex sp. P29RS. Next base: position 43,894 of record NZ_JADBPZ010000002.1, read on the forward strand.
CAAAAACAGGGGGCTTAACAGCAGAAGAAAAATATAGAGCCCAAGGATTTGCGTTTGATGAGGACCAATTTGCAGGTAGAGGACAATGTTAAACCAGGTTTCTTTAATTTGCGGCGTCACCGGATACAGTGACCAGGTTGTCCCCGAGTAACGATCGGTAAAATGGGTAACCTCAAAGACGTTAATAAACGGAAGATATCCTAACAGTAAAAATGAAAGAATAATGATGATATTTACGCGATATATTTTCCACGCGCGCAGATAAAGCCCCCAGGATATAGTCAACAATACCGCTTTTTGCAATCTGACACGGTTTAACATTCCCAGCATAAATCCGGAAAGGATGACAAAACCCTCGGCACCAGTGACCAAACCAAATCTTTCCCAGGTAAATATATTAAATATCGACATCACTTCCGTGTGCGCCACCACCATCATCACTAACGCGATACCGCGCATAAAATCAATACGTAAATCACGTTTATCCGCCAGGGCGTAACGCCATGTTGTTGGTTTGTCAGCATCTTTTTTTATAAGCACAGGCGCAATCTGGCTCATGGGGCGTCGCGTTCTCCATGCTAAAAAAGTTTCTTGTATTTTATTTAGATAGCGTAAAGAAAAGCATATGGCAATGTTTGGAAGATCTTCCGATATTATTAAGCGTGGTTAACAATTAATTAAGCAGATGTAAATAATCGACTATTAACACCTCTGGAATTATTTCCCCCACGTTCTACACTTACTTTACTTTTTGTTTGCGGACGTGATTTTTCGTTTTGCGATCCCTTTCGGTAACGGGTCTGTTATTAATATCTATCGTGGAAACAGGATATCCTTCTGTATGGATTTTTATTTTACCCGTTTTGAACATCGCCAGCCGCCTGAACCGCTTAAGACACCGCGCTGGATAATGCTAACATGGCAGGTATTGGCGGTTGCTGCGCTGATTTTAGGCGCTAATTATCTTTACTGGCGCTGGACAGCCTCCTTAAATACCGACGCGCTGTGGTATGCCATTCCGCTGGTGCTGGCTGAAACCCTGGCCTGGATCGGCACCGTGCTGTTCACCATTAACCTGTGGAAAGAAGAAGATCCGCCGCAAAATCCCCCGCCGGTTGAGATCAATGATTGCCTGCGCCCCGAAGACGCGGAAGCATCAAGACCCATAAAGGTCGATCTCTTTATCGCAACCTATTCAGAAGATGTAGAGCTGGTCAGGCTTTCTATTCGGGACGCCATGAAGATGGATTACCCCTTCCCGCTGGACTACAGGGTACATGTGCTCGATGACGGCCGACGCCCGGAGATGAAAGCCGTCTGCGATCGGGAAGGCGCCAACTACATCTCCCGCCAGACAAATATTGGCTTCAAGGCCGGTAATTTGCGAAACGGACTTGAGCAAACCGACGGTGATTTCCTGATCATTTGCGATGCCGATACCCGTGTCTTCCCCACCCTGCTCAGCCACACGCTGGGCTACTTTCGCGACCCTGACGTAGCCTGGGTTCAGACACCGCAGTGGTTCTTCGACCTGCCGGAGGGGGAAAACCTCGCACGCTGGCTTGGGCGAAAAGCAGGCAAAACGGGATACGGGCTGGGATGGCTCGCCCAGAAGTTCGTCGGGCCAGTGACCATCGGCCGCGATCCCTTTTTTAACGATCCGCGCATGTTTTATGATGTGATCCTGCGCCGGCGAAACTGGGCCAACGCTGCCTTCTGCTGCGGTGCGGCCTCTGTACACAGGCGCGAAGCGGTGATGCAGGCGGCGCTGCGCAGCTACGTATGGACGGTTGAAGAAGAGATCGATCGCCACACGCGGGATATACGCGATCCTGTCATGCGCGAAACCCTGCAGGACGCCATGCGTCCCCACGTGGCCTTCGATACGGAACTCACGCCCTATAAATTTCACGTATCGGAAGATATTTATACCTCTATCCTGCTCCACGGCGATGCCGCCCGCCGCTGGCGCTCGGTAATGCACCCGCGGATCGAATCGAAAATGCTCTCTCCGCAGGATATGCTGACGTGGATGATCCAGCGCTTCAAATATGCCGCGGGTTCACTGGATATTCTGTTCCACGACAATATTTTCAGCCGTCGTCGCTTTAAGCTCTCTTTGCCGCAGACTCTGATGTACGCCACCACCTTCTGGTCCTATCTGGCCTGCGTGTGGAACACTATTTTCCTGATATCGCCCATTGTTTACCTTTTTACCGGTATACCCCCTGTATCAGCGTGGTCTGAACCCTTTTACCTCCATTTTTTGCCCTTTTTTATTGTGTCGGAGCTGGCGTTTATGTTCGGCACCTGGGGAATATCAGCCTGGGATGGCAGAGCATCATATCTCTCATTCTTCTCCATGAATCTGCGCGCGCTCGACACGGTCCTGCGCGGAGAGCAGATCAAATTCCACGTCACCCCCAAAGAGCGGCAGACGGGGCGTTTTCTTTATCTGGTAAAACCGCAGATCGCCATCGTCGTGCTCACCCTGGCCGGGCTGATTTGGGGCGGTATTCAGGTTGCACGCGGGCAGGTTGACGATCCGTCTGGCTACGTCATCAACATCTTCTGGGGTGCAGTCAACATTGCCGCCATGCTGCCGCTGATCTTCGCCGCCATGTGGACCCCGGCGGAAGAAGAGGTGAGCGAATGAGAAAACGCGACGCGCTTTTGTCTGCCCGCAGCTACCTTACTATTCTGCTCGGCTTTCTGCTGGGATTCGCCATCGTCGTCTGGGTTGAAAAACAGATGCCGACACGGGTTGAGAGCAGCGCGGGGATGTCGCTGAGTAACGATTTCCCGCCCTTGCCCGCTCCGCGTGAACTGACATTCGAAGAAGCCATCTGGGCGCGGGTAGCCTGGCAGTATTATGTGAACAACACGCAGCCTAATGGTCTGGCCAACGCGCAGAATGGCGAGCCCTGGCTCAGCCTGTGGAGCACCGGCAGCTATCTGTTTGCCGCTGTAGCCGCCAGGCAACTCAACATTCTTACTCCCGGCGAATTTGATGAACGCATCGCGGCCGCACTGGCCGCTCTCGCCAGCCTTCCACTCAATCCTCAGGGGCTGCCTGCCGCCTATTATCATGCCGACACGCTGGAAGCCCTGGGCAAACCGGACGCCTCGGCGATCGGCATGGGCCGTCTGCTTAACGCTCTGCAAACGCTGCTATGGCGCTATCCTCAGCACGCTGGCCCCGTGCGCAATCTGCTTGAACGCTGGAATATGGGCGCCCTGATTGCCAACAACACCACCAGCCAGGCCGCGGTCCCGCTACACCAGTGGGCGCTGGCGACGGACGAGCCGCGCAACAGCTTCGGCTATCGCCTCTATGCCAGCCATACGCTTCGGCTGATCGACAGCGCGGCGGGACTGGCGGTAACGAATCCGCCGGAAGGACAGCAGATGATCGACATCGACGGAATAATGGTGCCTGACGAAGGGCTACGCACGCCGTGGGGTCGGCAGCCTTCGCTTATCAGCCTTCCCTATCTATTAACGGGTCTCGAATTGGGTTTTGATGCGCAGAGCGCAGAAATCACGTGGCGCATAATGCAGATCCAGCAGCGCCGTCACGGCCTGCGGGTCCGCAAGCCACCGATCAGCACCGATTACGCCGAGCCCGCGCCGGATTACGTCAACGATCTGCCCGATCGCCAGCCGCTGCAAAATAGCGCTCTGCTTGACGCTACCCCCGAGCAAACGGCAATTACCTCTACCCGCACCGCCTTTGCCTGGTACGCCCTGTTCCGTAATGGCTGGAGCGAAGCAATGCGCCAGCAGGTGCAGAAGCTACAGGTTCCGGGTAAGGGCTGGCAGCGCGGACTTAACCTTAACAGCAGCGTGAACGAGATCGTTGACGCCGATACCAATGCGATCGTGCTTGAGAGCCTGGCGTACATTGCTCACGGTCAGATGCTTTGTCTGGCCTGCCCTGGTCCCGCCACTTCCCTCACATCTTCAGCAGGAGCGAAGCCATGAAGCTGAAATCTATCCTCTTTTTTCCTCTTCTGGCCGGGCTTGTGGCAGGCTGGCTCTCACTCTCTGCGGCCCAGGCAGCGACCGGCCTTCCCGCCTCGGATTACCCGCCGCGTAGCGGCGAACTCACGCCTCGGGAGATGACCATTGCCAAAAACGCCTGGCAATATTTCGTTGTGAACTACCAGCCTACGACCGGCCTGGTGAACGCCGTCAATAAATTTCCCTCAACCACCATGTGGGATAGCGCCTCCTATATGGCCGCGATGACGGCCGCAAGGGAGTTGGGAATTATTGATAAAGCCGAATTCGATCGCAGAATGCTGAAATTACTCGCCACCCTGAACAAACTGGATTTGTTCCGCAACGAACTGCCCAATAAAGCCTATAACACCATCACCGCCCAGAAGGTTAACTACCAGAACAAACCTGGTGAAATTGGCTTCTCGGCACTGGACATCGGCAGGATGCTGATCTGGCTGAAGGTCATTAAGGAGCGCTATCCGGAATACGGCAACAGCATTGATAACGTGATGCTGGGATGGAATTTCACCAACGTCATCAACCCCTGCGGGATGATGTACGGAGCCTATCTGGAAAACGGCCAGCCAAAGTACGTGCAGGAGGGGCGGCTGGGCTATGAAGAGTACGGCGCCGCGGGCTTCGCGTTGTGGGGCTTTGGAACCTGTCAGTCCAGCCAGCCCCAGCCCTATGAGCTGGCTGAGATCTACTGCGTAATGGTGCCCTATGACTCGCGCGATCCGCGCCTCACCAACCAGCATAATTACGTCGTAACCGAATCGTATGTGCTTTACGGCCTGGAATTCGGTTTCGACAAGCCGACGGACAGAGAGAACAGTCCGCGCGACTACTCCCATCCGTGGATGAAAAACTTCGCCGACAGGGTTTACCAGGCTCAGGAGAATCGCTACGCCATCACCGGTATTTTATCCGCTCGCTCTGAACATCAACTCGATAAGTCCCCTTACTTCGTCTACGACACCGTTTTTAGCGACGGCTTCAACTGGAATACCATCACCGATAAAGGCGTATACGTTCCCAATACGGCCGCCGTCTCTCTGAAAGCGGCGCTCGGGATGTGGGTTCTCTGGAACTCGCCTTATACCGACCGCCTGCTGGACGCCATTGAAAACGCCAACGAGACGGACAAAGGATACTATGAAGGGCTGTACGAAAACGGCGACGGCCCCATCAAAGAGTTCACCGCCAATAACAACGGCATCATGCTAGAAGCATTGCTGTTCAAAAAAGAGGGCAAGCTGTTGCAGTTCAACAGCGATAATCCCAAAGATCGCCACTTCGCCCCCTCCCTGTGGGAAAAAAAGCTGGTGGATCTCTTTGAGCCAAATAATGCCTCGCGCAACCGTCCGTTCCTGAACAGTACGCCAGCGGTGAAGACATGGTGTGAACAGACCGGAACCACCCTTCGCACCAAACCCGCTTGCCAGGCCTGTCAGTGTGCTACCTGTAATACGGACGAGCCTGTGAAACTGCCGCCGGTGACCGCACAATGCTTAAGACCTTAGCCCGCTGGCTGGCTGCCGCCGTCCTAATTCTTATTATCGCCTTCGCCCTGTTTAGCCGTGAAGGCGCAGGTTGGCGCTGGCTGACCAAAGGTGGCTGGCACACCACCGCGCGCATCAGTAATCTGACCCCACAGGAGCGGGAGTGGGCACGTATCGCATGGCGCTATTTTGAGAATAACACCCAGCCTCAGACAGGGCTGGTCAACGGTAGCGATAAACAGCCGCGTGTTACGCTGTGGCAAATTGGCGATACGCTTATTGCCCTGCTGGCTGCCCGCGAGCTGGGTCTGATCCAGGCGGACGAATTCGACGCCCGGCTGACGCGCCTGCTCGGAACCCTCAACCGCCTGACGCTGACCGAAACCCGCACCCCCGGCAGGCTCTATTCCAGCCGAACGGCTTCGCCCATCGATTTCACAGAAAAACCGGCGCTGCGCGGTTGGTCGGCAAAAGATATGGCCCGTGTGATGCTGGCGCTGCGTCTCACCGCTGAGCGCGCGCCTGAGTACCGTGAATATCTGGATAAAATCATCCTGCGCTGGAACTTCTGTCCGGTGATGGATAAGGACGGGGAGCTGTGGTCTGCGTCCATGCAGAACGGGCAGCCGGTGGTGCGCGACGAGCTGCGGCTGGGTGAAAGCGAATATGCCGCCAGCGCGTTTCGGCTGTGGGGATTTCCATCGGGTAAGGCATTTTCCCCGCCTTCTCAGAACATCATTCTCTACCAGCGTAGCCTCGCCGTTGACGCGCGCGATCCAAGAACGACCTGGCAGCCGTCGCTACTCTCCACCCTCCCCGCTATGCTGCCGGGGCTGGAGTTTGGCTGGCAACCGCCCGGTGTGGCGTCCGATATTCACAAAACGCTGCGCGCACGGGCCGAAGCCGTATGGCTTAGCCAGAAAACGCGCTGGGAGCGTGAGCGCGCGCTAACCGCACGCGCCGATTTTTACCTCTCTCAGGCCCCCTGGCACGTAGAGGACACCGTCTGGGGAAATGGCTATGCCTGGAATACCCTGGGCGACGACGGAAAAAGCTATCCCCGTCTGGCACAGGTGAGTACTAAGGCCGTCTTTGTGCTCTGGGCGCTGTGGGAGACAGATTACACTGACGCGTTGATGACCGTTACCCGGCACCTGAATAACCCGAAACAAGGCTGGTATGAGGGCCGCGTTGAGGCAACCGGCGACATTAACCCGACGCTCACACTCTCGACGAACGCCATGGTGCTGGAAGCACTGCTGTACAAACACAACGCCGGGCCGCTGTTTGAAAATGGCCTTGTGGAAAGCGATGGCTATTTTGCCCGCCGCACGTCGGATCCCTTCAACCCGCCCGGCCTCTGCATGCCCGGCGAACGTGCCGCGAGGCCCGCACCATGAAATTTTATCGCGATCTCTTTGACGCCAGCCTGAGCCGCGTCCTGCCGGAGAATGATAAACGGCACTTTTTTGAGGCATTCTGGGAGACTTTTATTCATATGTCCCCCGATACGGAGCAGCACTTTGCCCAGGACCAGGGCCGGGATGGCCAGCAGATGATCTTCAAGAGCTTTTTCGCCATGCTTGCCGTTGACGGTTCGCTCTTTGTGCCCGATTTTCTGGAACGCCTGGCGCGGGAGCAGAGTAATGAAGGGCTGCGCTTGCCACCACGATTTTTCGGCCTCTGGCGGGAGGCAATGCTCCGGACCGTACGCGCCTGCGATCCACTTTGCGATGAAGAGATCCTAACAGCCTGGGCGATGGCCATTGCCCCCGGGCTGGAGTATCTGCGCCGTCAGGCGGAGCTGCACTATAAGGCCAGAGGTGAGTAACCATGCGAGCCACATCCCGTTTCGATCTCAACGCGCTGCCTGTGGGGGTGATGATTTACGATCCCGCCGAGCATCTGCTGGCCTGGAATGACCAGATATCGCGCTTTTACCCGGTGATCGCCCCCTGGCTGATCGCCGGTGCCACCCTTGAGAGCCTGGCGGAGAAATTTATTGATTCGGGTTATAACATTGACCCCACCCGCCGCCGGACCCTGCGTGAAGCGATCGTTCGCAACTGCCGTCAGTCAAGCCATCGAGAGGTGCGGCAGTCAGGAAACCGGCGGCTCTACGTGCAGCATCAGCGTCTTGCTGATGGTGGCATCCTCAGCCTGCATACCGATATTACCGAGCTTGACGACGCCCAGCGCTCGCGCCAGCAGCTGCACGATGATTTTTTACTGACCGCAGAGTCCATTCAGATCGGCATCTGGAACTGGCAGGTCTCTCACGACAGCCTGGAGGTGAACGATACGCTGCTGGCGATGGTGGGTCAGTCGCGTACGCAACTGCACTACCCGCTGCGCTTTTTACTGAACCTGGTCCATGAAGAGGATCGTGCCGTCCTGCGCAACGCGATGATCGCCTCCAGGCAGGAGCACATGCCGGTGTTTGAATGTGAGATTCGCGTGCAACACGCGACGCAGGGCTGGCGCTGGATGCTGATTTCGGGACAGGTGGTCACCCTCACTATGCAGCAGCAGGCCGAACGGGTGATCGGCACCCTACAGGACATCACCCGCCGCAAGGAGGCCGAGCTGTTAGCCATTGAAGCGGCGAAAGTGGCCCGGGAGGCCAACGAGGCGAAGAGTGCATTTCTCGCCAACATGAGCCACGAAATTCGCACTCCGATGAACGGCATTCTGGGCATGACTCAACTCTGCCTCGATACACAGCTCAACCCCGAACAGCGGGAATATCTTTCTCTGGTGATGAGTTCAGCGCAGTCACTGCTGCATATCATCAATGACATTCTCGATTTCTCACGCATTGAGTCAGGTAAGATGACCGTCGATACAGAGCCGCTGGAAATCCGCCCCTTTGTGCAGTCGCTCATCCGCCCGCATATGCCCTCCGCCAGCGAAAAAGGCATTGAACTGCTGGTGGATATCGCTCCGGGGGTGCCTGAAGTGCTCATCGTTGATGGTCCCCGACTACGTCAAATTCTGACTAATCTCCTGGGCAACGCGCTGAAGTTCACCCATCACGGTGAGGTTATGCTGGCAATAGAGCCTACAGAAAGTGAAGGACACTGGCGTTTTCGCATACGCGACAGCGGCATTGGCATCCCGATGGAGAAACAAAAAGCCATTTTCGAGGCGTTCAGCCAGGCCGATAGCTCTACCACCCGCCGCTACGGCGGTACTGGCCTCGGACTGACCATTTCTGCCCGCCTGGTAAGCCTGATGGGCGGAGAGCTAACGGTTCAGAGCGAGCCGGGTGCAGGCAGCGAATTTGCTTTTACGTTGCCACTGGAAGGTCAGTTGGCTGTCCCAGCAACCGATGCTCCTGTAGCACGCTTTAACGGCGAATCGGTACTGGTTGTAGACGACAATAGTACCAACCTGCGGCTGCTGGATACCATGCTTCGCCAGATGGGTCTGACACCGACCTGTGTTAACAACGCCGGGGAAGCGTTAAGCCTGACTGCAAAAAGGGGATACTGGCCGCTGATCCTGCTGGATGCCCAGATGCCGGATATGGACGGTGTATCGCTAGCCCTTGAACTCTCTGTTATGCCGCAGGCCGAGCAAAGCCACATCATTATGCTCAGTTCCATGAGCCGCCATTTCGATGCCAATCTGCTCAAGCGTATCGGGATTGCCCACTATTTGCATAAGCCGGTTGCCCAACGTGAACTTTATCAAACCATAGCCAGCGTCCTGGCCCCCACACCACAGCTGGCATCGCCCCCTTCTCTTTCTCCCTCTCCCGTCACCTCGCCTGTACAGGTGCAGAACGGGCTTCACATCCTGCTGGCCGAGGACAACCTGGTGAATCAGAAAGTCGCCAGACGCCTGCTGGAGCAGCTCGGCCACCGTTGCGAAGTGGTATCCAATGGCCGGGAGGCTCTCGAACGCTGGCGTGAACGGTCGTGGGATTTGATGCTGATCGATCTGCAAATGCCAGAAATGGACGGTGAAACGGCCATTCGCCTGCTTCGTGAAGAGACACTCACGCGGGGGCGTAGCCACCAGCCCGCCATTGCGATGACTGCCCATGCCATGCAGGGCGACCAGGCGCGCTGCCTGGCAATGGGCTTCGACGGCTATATTGCCAAGCCGGTGAGTCAGGAGGCGCTCAGGGAGGAGATAGCCCGTGTTGTCGCCGGAGAAGAAAAGGGTCTGCCGGATGAGGCTCACCTGTTAAAACAGTGCGCTGACGATCCCGATCTGGTTAATGAGCTGCTGGCGCTGTTCGGTAACGGGCTTGATGAGGCAATGGCAGCCATAGAAAGAAGTATTGTAAACGATGACCGCGAGGCCTTGCGTCGGGCTGCACATAAGCTTCGCGGTGAAGCCGTCACCCTGGGGTTCGCATGCTTTGCGGAAACTCTCCAGTTCGTCGAGAGTCAGGCAGTGTCGTTGAATCAGAGCGAGCTGAGCGTTATGCGAGGCGAGCTCATCAAGCAGGCCAGGCGCAGTATGGCATGGCTGCACCGCCGAGGGCAGGAGGTTAAAGATGATCTCTAGGCATATTATGCTGCTGGCATTCGCCCCTCTGCTTGCACAGGCAAGCCAACCTATCACCTGGTCATTAGCTGGAATGTGGCGCGTACATGACGCAAATAACGCCACCTTCGACGGAGCCAATGCGCCTGATCATGACTGGCGAACGATTCGGGTTCCGGCCAACTGGTACAGCGCCGGATACGATCATCAGGGGGCCCTCTGGTATCGTCACGAATTTACCTTGCCCAAACCCGCTCCCGATATCATGGCCACACTGGTGTTTGAGGGGGTGGATTATTTCACCGACGTCATACTTAATGGCAAACATCTGGCTCGCCACGAAGGGTATTTCCAGCGCTTTTCCGTAGACGTGAGTGATGCCCTGTACCGGCATAATAAGCTTGCCGTTCGGGTGGACAGTCCCTGGGAAGATCCGAAAACAATCTGGCCGCTACATAAAACGATGGTTAAAGGCGTACTTAACCAACACGATACTCGCCCTGGCGGGGCCTGGTCAGAGGACGGCCAGGATGCCAACTCCGGGGGGATCTGGTCGCCGGTAAAGCTACACTTGAGCCGCGGAGTGACCATCGACGAGGTGATACTGCGTCCGGACTGGCGCGAAGGACTGAGCAAACCAGCGCTGCACGCCGAGATCCGCTATCGCGCGCTGTCTGCCGGTGACGTAACTCTGCGCCTGTCGGCCACACCGGACAATTTTATGGGCCCGCGTATAAAGCAGGAATTCCCTGTAAACCTTGCGAGGACTGACGGGAAGCCGCAGTCGCTTCGCGTCACGCTGCCGATGAAAGACGCCAGGCTCTGGTGGCCAGTGGGCTATGGCAGGCCAAACCTCTACAGGGTGCGCGCAACCCTGATGGATGAGCAAGGGGTGATGGATACTGCGGTTGCCCGAACCGGGTTACGCAAGATAGTGAAGCAGCCTGACAACAAGGGCTGGCTGCTCAATGACAGACGCCTGTTTATCAAGGGGAGTAACTACATCGGCTCCCCGTGGCTTAGCACCATGACGCGCAAAAAATATCGCCGCGATTTTAGGCTGGTGCAGGCGATGAACGCCAACGCGATACGCGTTCACGCACATGTGGCAGGTCGGGCACTTTACGATGTGGCTGACGAGATGGGGCTAATGATCTGGCAGGATGTCCCCCTGCAATGGGGTTACAACAACAGCGACGCCTTTGCGGACAATGCCACGCGGCAGACCCGCGAGATGGTCGAACAGTTTGGCAATTCCCCGGCCATTATCGTCTGGGGCGGTCATAACGAGCCGCCGTGGAACTCACCGTGGATGGAAAAACGCTTCCCCGACTGGAATAAAAACCTGAACCAGACGCTGACGAAACGCGTGGGAGAAGCGCTTGCGCAAGACACCTCGCGCATTGTTCATCGTTTTTCCGCGGTTGAAGAACATTACTGGGCCGGGTGGTACTTTGGCACCATGCGCGATCTCCTTGGCCCCGCCAAAACCGCGATCATTACGGAATTTGGCGCTCAGGCGCTACCGCGACTCTCAACCCTGAAAACCATCATCCCCGCCCGCCTGATATGGCCGAAAAGCACCGCCGCCGACGATCCTGGCTGGACGCACTGGAAATACCATAACTTCCAGCCTTTCCAGACCTTCAAATTTGCCAACATTCCGCGGGGCAATACCATTCAGGAGATGATTGCCAACACCCAGCGTTACCAGGCGGAGCTGGTGGCAATGGCGGCGGAGAGCTATCGTCGGCAACGCTATCAGCCGGTTACCGCCCTCTTCCACTTTATGTTTGTTGAAACCTGGCCCTCCATCAACTGGGGCGTCGTGGATTATCTGCGTAAGCCCAAACCGGGTTACTACGCGCTGCAAAAAGCCTATCAGCCCATTCTGCCGTCGATTGAACCCGTGACGGCGGTGTGGCGCAAGGGAAGCCAGGCCACGGTTCGCCTGTGGGCAATCAATGACACCTGGTCCGCCTGTGAGGCGTGTCGCCTGAAGTGGCAGGTGAAGCAAAATGGTCAGGTGTTGGCTAAAGGCGATACAACGCTTACGCTTCCCCCTGATTCGGGCAGCAAGATAAAGGACCTTACCGTCACACCGACCAGCAGGCATAACGTTACCATTGAATATGTGATTTCGGATCGCGCCGGTAAAACCGTGGGTTCCAACCAGCGCAATGAGAGGGTGGAAAGCCCTCCTGAGCCATGAATGCTGGCTACCCGACGCTGCTATTAATACCCGGCATGCCAGCCTGCATTTTCAGCCTGTTAACGAACCAGCGTCCGGCCGGGCCGGGCGGATGTTCCTCCAGGTGCACCGCCTGCATGGAAAAACCGGGCCCGACGTCGGGCTGCATCGGCACGTTCAGCGTAACCAGTTTTCCCGCTGCGAGATCTTCCTCGACCATTGGCAGCGGCATATAACCCCACCCCAGTCCGGCACGCAGGAAGGCGTGCTTCGCGCCCATATCCGCTAAATGCCATGTCTTTGACGACATGACGCCAAAGCTTCGGCCCACGGTGAGAGAGGAGCGATCGGTCAGCACCAGCTGGACGTGTTCCTGTAAAAGTGAACGAAGGATCGGACCGGACGCGGTCGCCAGCGGATGCTCAGGGGAGACAACGGCCACCGCAGGCACGCTGAGAAGGAATTCTGAGATGCATCCCGCCGGAAGATGCGGCAGCGATCCGGTTATCGCCACCCGGCAATGACCGTCCAGTAAAGGCTGGAACACCGCCCCCAACGCTTCCACATACAAACGCAGCGGGGTGTCAGGAAATGCCTGCTGAAACGCCTGCACCGCAGCGGTGAGCTGCGCTACGGGAAACATCACGTCGACGGACACCGCCAGTTCAGGCTCAAGACCTTCGGCTAAGGTGCGCGCCTTAGCCTTAAAGGCGTCCATCCCGGCAGTGGCAAGACGCGCCGCTTCCAGCATGGCGACGCCCGCCTCCGTCAGCGTCGGATAACGCCCGGTACGATCGAATAATGGAAACCCGACCTGTGCCTCAAGGTTTGCCAGCGTCGCGCTGACAACCGACTGCGCGCGCCGCAGCCTGCGACCGGCGGCGGAAAAACTCCCTTCATCAACGGCAGCAATAAAGGTGCGGAGTTGATCAACAGACATACCGTCCAGCATGTATCGCTCCAGCAGATGGATCCCATCTAATTATATAGGCTATTCAGATAGGTCAAAGATTACTACTCTCAGTGCATGTTCACTACTCTTCAATGAAGGAAATACAATATGAAAACGACTACTGTAGGTATCATCGGCGCTGGCGCTATCGGGCAAGCCTTTGCAGAACAACTGGTTAAAGCGGGCATGAACGCTATTCTGAGTAACAGCCGCGGGCCGGAAAGCCTGACTGCGGTGGTTGAGAAACTGGGCCACGGGGCTCGCGCTGGCACCGTAGAACAGGCCGCCCAGGCCGACATCGTTTTTGTCAGCACAAACTGGGACAAAACCGAGGCCGCGTTACGCGGCATCAACTGGGAGGGGCGTATCCTGATCGACGCGACCAACCCGGTCATACTGCCAGGCTTCACGCTGGCTGAACTGGGCGGAAAAAACTCAAGCCAGGTGGTGACACAGTGGGCTCCGGGTGCACGCGTCGTTAAAGCCTTCAATACTCTCCTTGCAGGGGTGCTGGCTCAGGATCCGGCGCAGGCGGGTGGCCGTCGTGTCGTCTTTATCTCCGGAGACCATCCTGACGCAAAGGCGGAAATAACAGCCTTAGCCGGGCAACTGGGCTTCGCAAGTATTGATTTAGGCAGCCTGGAGGTTGGCGGTACGCTACAACAATTCCCCGGAGGGCCTCTTCCGGCGGTGAACCTGGTGCAACTGGCATAGCTAAAGGTAACGATAAATATGACGCAGCGTACTTCCGCAGAGACCTTTGAAGAATACCTTCCCGGCAAGCTGATCAGGGAACATCGGGCGCAATCTTCCCGGGATGTATTCGTGCAAATTCTGGCGCGCAGACACGTGCAGGAAAACGTCATTATTCCGGCAGTGCCGGAGCCTTTTATCGTCTGGATCCTCTCAGGTAATGCCGTCGTTGAGGAGCGTTCCCCCGGTGAGCCGTGGTTAGCAAACCGCGTTACCGCAGGCGATTTCTTTCTCACAACGGCGGCTTCTCCTACTGAAATGCGCTGGCACGCCGGGCCAGATACGCCTTTCGTCGTTATGCATGTTTATATGGGAGTGGCTATGATGCAGGAGTATGAACTGCGGGAAGTCTCCGGCGCGCGCGACGACACGCTATCCGCCCTGCTGGAGCAGATACGTCAGGAGCTGTATCTGCAAAATCCACCCAGCGGCCCGTTTATCCAGGGCATTGCGCAGGCGCTGGCAGTACATCTGATTCGCACCTATGGCACTCATGCGAAACGACACCGCGGGGGCTTGCAGGCATTTAAGCTGCACCGGGTCTTCACGGCAATGCGTGAAGGGTTAGCCCAGCCGTTTGACCTGGCACGCCTGGCTGAACTGACCGATCTTAGCGAATACCATTTTAGCCGCGCCTTTAAACAGTCAACCGGACTTTCCCCTTCTCACTACTTTATCCGGCTACGCATGGAGGAGGCGCGTCGCATGCTATCGGAAAGCAATGATTCCATAATCAATATTGCACTGAACGTCGGATACACCAGCCCCAGCCACTTTGCTGCCGTATTCCTCAGGCATAACGGCGTGACGCCCTCCCACTATCGCAGCGATGCCGTTCGCAGCAAAAGCCCGACAGTTTGAGCAAAAGCCCGCGCGAAGCGATTGCCAGAAAGATCCATTATTGACCCGTACTTCAGACATTCTTTCTGAAGCGTTGAAATTAACTCTCAAGAGGATCAACTATGGAACTCAACGGTAAAGTCGCGCTCATCACCGGTGCTTCAAGCGGAATTGGTGCCTCCACGGCCAAAAAGTTAGCGGAACAGGGCGTCAGGGTGGGTCTCGCTGCCCGCCGTCTGGATCGTCTTCAGGCGCTGGTGTCTGAAATTGAGGCTGCTGGCGGGGAAGCCATGGCGCTGGCCATGGATGTCACTGACCCGGCCTCAGTTAATAAAGGGGTGGAGGCACTGCACAAACGCTATGGCCATATTGATATCGCCTTTAATAACGCCGGGCTGATGCCGATTTCGGATATCGCCAGCCTCCGGGTTGACGAGTGGCATCGAATGGTAGATGTAAACGTAAAGGGCCTGTTTAACACGGTCGCGGCCGTATTGCCGATTATGCAGTCACAACGCTCGGGTCATATCATCAATACCTCGTCGATCGCCGGGCGTAAAACGTTTCCCGGACTGGGCGTATACTGCGCGACGAAGCACGCGGTTGCCGCCTTCTCGGATATTTTGCGTATGGAGCTGGCCCCTCAGTTCAACATTCGCGTCACCTCGCTTCAGCCGGGTGCCGTTGAAAGTGAATTATTCGAGCATATCAGTGACGAAAATTATCGTGCACAGATGGAACAGCTGAAGGAGAAGATGACGTTCCTGAAAGCCGATGATATCGCCGACTCGATTCTTTACGTATTGCAGGCACCGGAACATGTGGACGTGGCAGAGCTGTTTATTATGCCGACCGAACAGCCGTGGTAAGAGGGTGAAGCGGGTCAGGCTGGTGCCTGACCCGCAACGTTAGTTTGCAGAGGCCGTAGGTCTGATGGTGATTTCGGTGGTATCGACACTCTCAGGCGCCTCGATGATGTGGCGCACGGCGCGAGCGATATCAGCCGGTTTGAGAGCAATAGCCCGGTACGCATCCATCACCGCCATGGTTTCTTCGTGCGTAATGGTCGAGGCCAGTTCGCTTTCCACTACCCCAGGGTTGACGCAGGTCACACGGATGTTCGAACTTTCCTGACGTAAACCATCGGAAATGGCCCGTACCGCAAATTTGGTCGCGCAATAGACGGCGGCCGTGGGCACGACGGACAAGGCACCAATCGAGCCTATATTGACGATCTGCCCCGAGCCCTGGGCTTCCATAATCGGCAAAACAGCACCAATACCCCATAGTACGCCCTTGATATTTACGTCAATGGTGCGCTCCCATTCATCCTGCTTGCCAGCCGAAAGCGGAGAGAGAGGCATAATGCCCGCGTTGTTAATAAGTACGTCAATTCGGCCCCACTTATCCCGTGCTGCCTGAACGAAGGCGGCCATCGACTGGCGGCTGGTAACGTCTAATACCTGAGCCTCTGCCTCCCCTCCTGCGCTGCGGATTTCATCAGCCAGAGCGTGGATGCGATCCAGCCTGCGTGCACCCAGGAACACTTTTGCGCCAGCCTTGCCGAGCTCTCTGGCGATACCTTCTCCGATACCGCTGGAGGCGCCGGTAATTAAGATGACTTTGTTCATGTTTTACTCCTTCAGTTGAGTTCACTGCAATCATAGATACAGACCATTGTTTCTTGTATCCTGCCTTTACTGGACTCACTGGTTAGCAATGTTAAACAATGAAAATCGATCTTAATTTGTTACCGCTTTTTCTGGCGGTCGCCGAAGAACGCAGCTTCAGCGCTGCCGCCGGGCGCCTGGGCATAACCCGTTCCGCTGTCAGCCAGGGAATAAGACGTCTCGAAGATGGGTTTCAGACCCTGCTGGTGATGCGCACCACGCGCTCGGTAAGGCTCACCGAAGCGGGTGAACGGTTGCATAAATCGTTGCTGGGGCCCATCGCCAACATTGAGGCGGCCTTTGACGATGTTATCTCGGACAGCATACCGCGCGGACAGCTCAGGATCGCTGTCACCTCAATTGCGGAAGCGTTTCTTTCGGGCCCACTGCTCGCCTCGTTTACGGCCGCGCATCCTGCGGTATCGCTTGATGTTTTCGTGTCAGATGAGGAATTCGATATCGTGGCAGCGGGCTATGACGCCGGGGTGAGGCTGGGCGAAGTTATCGAAAAAGACATGATCGCTATTCCCCTTACGGGCCAGCAGCGTGAACGGGTGGTGGCTTCACCTTCCTATCTGGCGACACACAGCGCACCGACGCACCCCCGTGAGCTGGTCGCTCATCGGTGTATCGGCTGGCGCCCTTCCCCGGACGTTGCCCCCTATCGCTGGGAGTTTGAGGAAGCAGGCGTCCCTTTCGATGTGGCAATTGAACCACAAATCACCACTAACGATCTGCGTCTTATGCTCAGCCTCGCGCTGGCCGGCGGTGGTATAACCTTTGCCACGGAGGACACCTTCACACCGTACATTGAATCAGGACAGCTGGTTTCCTTACTGGATGCGTTTCTTCCATCTTTTCCTGGTTTTTATCTCTATTTTCCCCAGCGCCACAATATGGCCCCCAAGCTCAGAGCCCTGATCGAGCACATCCGCCAGTGGCGACAGCTCCCCGCCACGCAGCCGACACTGCGTTAAATGGTTCCAACCCTGAATGCAGATTTTCCTCAATCTACTGCGTCCCTTTGATGAGCATCAACGACAGCACGTCATTACCATGGAAAATGACAACGGACACGATGGGCAGGACTTCACACAAGGATGGAACCTTAAAAATGTACAGACCAATAGTTGTTATCCTCTTTATTCTTTTGACATTAGCCGCCCTCGTGGAAATCGGCATAATTTCTTTAGGCTAATACCGATAGCCTCTGAAAGGCCTCGCTTGCGGCCTTTTATTTATTAAACATGAGAAGAAAATACGTAATTTTTTTGAGTAGCAGAAATTAACCCGCCCGTAAAAATATATTTTATAAATGAGAGAGTTTTAAATATATCATACACCAGATATTTCACCCTAACTTAAACTACAATTAAGCAGCAATTAAACCTAACCAAAATTAGATATTTATCGCATATTATAATTATTAGTATCGCCCCACCAGCACCGTTTTAAGGGTTGCACCTTTTACGCCAAAACCCTTTATCCACGCGCCCTCATAGCTAACGAAATATATTCACGCTATCAATTAATCTCCCCTGCAATAGCCGCGTTGGGTTTACGAACACTTAATTTGCGTATTCAGACATTTATAGCTATATCATTTTTATAACGAAATAATTTAATACCTGCACAAATAATAAGGCTTATAAATCGCAAACATATAAATAAACAACTATTTCCTGTGTAAATAATTAGCTTTGCCCTGAGGTTGCCACTTTTAATCCTGGCGGGCATCGGTCGCGCTAAAGAAAGTAACGGTAAATCCTGTTTATTAAACAGTATTTTCGCCGGGAGCGCGTTCATCCCTTCAGAAACGATGGCTTTGTTTGACACGCCGTAACCAATCACTCTGCTGGAGTAATAACTGTATGAGCCAAATATCTGTTATATCTAAATTAACTGGCGTGGAAACGACCACGGAAGGGACACAGATAACACTCGATCACTCCTCAATCGTTAAGCTTAACGTGGATCGAGCCAACATCGCAGATTACTCCCGCAGCGGAAACGATCTGGTGATTACCCTCAATTCGGGCGAAGTGATTACCCTCAAGAATTTCTACGTCACTGATGCGCAGGGCGTAAGCCAGCTGGTGCTTGAAGAGAGTGACGGAGCGCTGTGGTGGATTGAAGATCCAACCGGTGCCGCGACCTATGAATCCATCGCCTCCACCGATGCATTACTGGCGGCGTCAGGGAGTGATGCTGGTGGCGCCGCTGCGTGGCCCTGGGTGCTGGGTGGCCTGGCCGCCGCAGGTGGGATTGCTATTGCGGCGGGAACCGGCGGTGGAGGTGGCGGAGATGACGATAACAACAACCCGAATCCCGGTAATCCGGGAAATCCTTCCGAACCTGATACTACGCCTCCGAATGCTCCCACTAATCTTCAGGTCTCACCTGACGGCAAAACCGTAACAGGTACGGCTGAACCGGGCAGCACGATTACCCTTAAAGATGCCGATGGCAACACCATTGGAACGGGCAAGGTCGGCAGCGACGGCAAATTTACTATCGATCTCGGTACGCCGCTCACCAACGGGGAGCAGATCACCGCCACGGCCACCGACCCGTCCGGCAATACCAGCCAGGGTGGTCAGGTCACAGCACCGGATCTCACCGCGCCGGATGCACCTGCCAATCTGGAGGTTTCGCCTGACGGCAAAACCGTCTCCGGTACGGCTGAGCCGGGCAGCACCGTGACACTGAAAGATGCCGATGGCAACACCATCGGAACGGGCAAGGCTGGCAGCGACGGGAAATTTACTATCGATCTCGGCACGCCGCTCACCAACGGGGAGCAGATCACCGCCACCGCCACCGATCCGTCCGGCAATACCAGCCCGGGCGTTCAGGTCACGGCACCGGATTCAACCGCGCCGGCTGCCCCCGAGATTGTCACCGTCAATGATAACGTGGGCACCGAAGCGGGCCCGCTGAGCAACGGACAACGCACGGACGATGCACGCCCGACGTTCAGCGGCATCAGTGAAGCTGGCACCGTTATTACCTTCTATGACAACGGCAGGCCGATCGGCACCGCCACGGTCGATGCTACCGGGAAATGGAGCTTTACCCCGTCGACCAACCTGTCTGAAGGAAACCACGCCATTACCACCACCGCGACCGATGCGGCAGGCAATACCAGCCCGGCGTCCACGGCGGTGACCTTCGTGGTGGATACTGTCGCACCAGGTGCCCCGGCCATCACCGGTATGACCGATGACGTTGCGCCCAATACCGGC
The DNA here is from genome assembly GCF_014893445.1 of Enterobacter cloacae complex sp. P29RS. Classification (NCBI taxonomy): domain Bacteria; kingdom Pseudomonadati; phylum Pseudomonadota; class Gammaproteobacteria; order Enterobacterales; family Enterobacteriaceae; genus Enterobacter; species Enterobacter cloacae complex sp. P29RS. The sequence goes on from NZ_JADBPZ010000002.1 coordinate 63,552, forward strand.
GTGCTCGGAAGCGGAAGCACCACTAACGATCCGCGCCCGCAGCTCACCGGCACGGCGGAAGCGGGCTCTACGGTCACCATCTATGATAACGGCATTGCCATTGGCACAGCGGTTGTAGGCAGCAACGGAAGCTGGAGCTTTACGCCGTCGGTTAACCTGAGCGAAGGCAGCCACCAGCTTACCGTACGCGCCACCGACATCGCCGGTAACACCGGTCCGGCCTCGCCGGCCTTTACCGTAACGGTGGATGTCACCACCCCGCCGGTGCCGACAGGATTTATCGTTAACGATGACACCGGAGGGCTGAAAGGCACGATTACCGCCGGGCAGTTTACCGACGAGTCGCAGCCCCGCCTGACGGGCCGAGGAGAACCAGGCAGCACGATTACGGTTTACGATAACGGCGTTGTGATTGGCAGCACAACGGTTCTGCCGAACGGTACCTGGAGCATCACGCCGACAACGCCGCTGGCAGAGGGTGCACATTCGATTACCCTGCGCGAAACCGATGCGGCAGGCAACCAGAGCGGCCTGTCTCAGCCGATCAACTTTACCGTCGATCTTACGCCGCCAGACATGCCGGAGGCGACGCTCAATTCGACAGGCACGCAAATCACCGGTACTGCCGAGCCGGGCAGTAAAATTGTCATCACCAACAACGCCGGGGTGCAAATCGGGACCGCCACTGCCGACAGCAACGGCAACTACGTCGCCAACCTGAACCCTGCACAAGTGAACGGCGAGATCATCTCCGTGGTCGCCTCCGATGCTGCAGGCAACCAGAGTTCACCGGCGCTGGTTAACGCAGCGGACATCACCGCGCCTGCCGCACCGGGTAACCTGGTGGTGGCGGAAGACGGGGCAAGCGTCAGCGGAACCGCCGAGCCAAACAGCACGATTATTATTAAAGCGCCGGACGGTACGATTATCGGCCAGGCCACCGCCGGTCCGGACGGCACCTTTACCATCCCGATTTCGCCAGCCCAGACCAACGGCGAAGCCCTTGAAGTGACGGCCACCGACGGCAGCGGCAACACCAGTCCGTCCGGCTTTGCCGACGCGCCAGACAGCACGCCACCGCTGGCACCGGAAAACGTGGTGATCTCTGCCGACGGCACCACGGTAACCGGTACAGCCGAGCCGGGCAGCACCGTCACCATTCGTGAAAATGGCGTTAAGGTCGGGGAAGCGGTCGCCGACGATCAGGGTAATTTCAGCGTTGATCTGATCCCGCCGAAAGCTAACGGCGAAGCCCTGACCGCAGATGCCACCGATACCGCCGGAAACACCGGCCCGACCGCGCCGTTTGACGCGCCGGACATCACCGCGGCACAAACCCCGGTCATCACAGGCGTGGAGGATGATGCGCTCGACGTCACCGGTCCTGTCAGCCAGAACGGTCTCACCAACGACAAAACCCCGACCATCAACGGAACGGGCGAGCCCGGCACGACGATCACCCTCTACAGCGGCACCACTGAAATCGGCACTGCGGTGGTTGGGCCTGACGGCCAGTGGTCCATCACGCTGGAAACGGATCTTCCCGACGGCGGGCACGTGCTGACGGCGACGGCGGTTGACGCCAACAATAACCTCAGCGGGACATCGAACACCTGGAGCATCACGGTGGATACCGCCGCGCCGGGCGCTCCAGCCATTACGCAGGTCATTGATGACGTACCGGGCCGCACGGGGCCGCTCGACAACAACCAAATCACCAACGACACGCTCCCGACGCTGAACGGTACCGGCGAGCCGGGCTCCACCGTGACGATCCGCCTGGACGGACAGGATATTGGTACTGCCATTGTGAACAACGGTGGCGCATGGACCTTCACGCCCACTACCGCATTAGGGAACGGGCAGCATACGTTCACCGTCGTCGCGAGCGATGCGGCCGGCAACACCAGCGCATCATCACCCGGCTTTACCTTTACCGTCGATACCACTCCGCCACCGGCAGCCACCCTTGACACCGTCTCCGATAACATCGGCACTGTGCAGGTTCCGCTTAACAGCGGGGATACTACCGATGACACGCTGCCGCAGCTGCAGGGAACCGCACCGGAAGGCACCACCATCACTATCTATGACGGGACCACCCTGCTCGGCACGGCCGTGCTTGACGGCAGCGGCGGCTGGAGCTTTACGCCAACCACGCCGCTGACGGACGGCCCGCATTCGCTGACGGTCCACGCGACGGATGAGGCGGGTAATACCACCATCTCGCCACCGTTTGAGCTGGCGATCGACACGACCGCGCCTGCAACGCCGGATATTCCTGAGATCACCGTGAACCCGGACGGCGCCACACCGGGGACGGCTCTGAATCCTGGGGAGACCACCCGCGATACCACACCAACCCTGAGCGGCTCGGGCACGCCGGGAGATACCGTAAGCATTTACGATGGCGCAACCAAAATAGGTGAAGCCGAGATCGATGGCGACGGTAACTGGAGCTGGACACCGGAAGATCCGCTCCCTGACGGCACCTACGATCTCTCCCTGACGGTGACCAATCAGGACAGCGCCGGGAACGAAAGCGCACCGTCCACGCCAGTGACCATTACCATTGATACCGACGCGCCGGGCCAGCCGGGGATCCCGACGGTGACAGACAGCGTAAGCCAGATCACCGGGCCAGTGGACAACGGCGGAACCACCAACGATCCGCGCCCGGTACTGAGCGGCACCGGTACGCCGAATGACGTCATTACCATCTATGACCAGGTGGGTACAGGCGAGCCGCAGGCCGTGGGCAGCGTCACGGTGGACGGTAGCGGTAACTGGAGCTGGCGTCCTGAGAGCAACATTGGCGAAGGGACGCACCAATACACGGCGACCGCCACCGATGAAGCCGGCAATGAATCTCTGCCATCAACCGGTATCACGATAACGGTCGACACCCTCGCCCCGGATACCCCGCTCATCGGTTCCATTGGCGGCGCTCAGAATGGAGGCTCAACCAACGATAACACACCTGTCATTGGCGGAGGCGGCACGACCGGCGAAACGGTGATTATCTACAACAACGGCGTGGAAGTGGATCGCGTTGAAATCGCCAATGGCGAGTGGTCATACACCCTGCCGACACAAACCGATGGTCCGCTGAATATCACCGTCGCCGCGGTGGACGACGCGGGTAACCTGAGCCCGGTCAGCCCGGTCTTTAGCGTGACGGTCGATACGCAGGCACCGACCGTGCCGCAAATTGACGCCGTCTCTGACAGCCAACTGACTAACAGCGTGCTTTACACCCGCGACGGTACCCCAACCCTCACCGGGATTGGCGAGCCGGGTTCGAGCGTAACCGTTTCTGTTGATGGCACGCCGTCTCCGGTGGTCGTGATGGTTCAGCCGAACGGGACATGGTCCTGGACAGCCGACCCCGCGCTTGCGGAAGGGCCGCACACCTTCTCGGTTGCCGCAAGTGACGCGGCGGGGAATACCTCCGCCAGCTCCGGCGATCTCAGCGTGACGGTGGATACGCTGCTTCCTGCAACGCCAACCAATATCACCATTGCCGCAGAGGGCACGCCGCTGACCGGTACGGCAGATGACGGAACCACGGTGACGGTGCGTGACGCCGGCGGCAATATCATCGGGACCGGGGTCGCGACGGGAGGCATCTTCTCCATCGCCCTCTCCCCGGCCCAACTGGATCCCGCGACGCTGACGCTGTTCGCCACGGACGCCGCAGGTAATGCAAGCCCGACAACCACCTTTGACGTACCGGACTCCCCGCTTATTCTGCCAGCGGTGCCGGTGATTACGGCAATCAACGATGATGCCGATCCCGTCACTGGCGATGTGAAAGACAAAACCACCAATGACACCACGCCTACCCTTACCGGCACCGCCGATCCGGGTAGCGTCATCACCATTTATCTGGATGGGGCGCTGGTTCCGCTGACCGAAATTGTTGCGGATACAGACGGCAACTGGAGCTACACGCCGCTACTGCCGCTCGCGGAAGGGCCGCACACCTTCGCCGTCACCGCCACAAACACCACCACCGGCGCGACCAGCGGGCAGTCGCCGATCGCGACCGTCACCGTCGACCTCACCGATCCGACCGCACCAGCCATCGGTGCGGTGACCGATGACGTAGGCCCGGTCACCGGCCCAATCGCTGACGGGCAGAGCACCAACGACAACCGTCCTACCCTGACCGGAACAGGCACGGCCGGGGACACCATTACGGTGTACGATGACGGCGACCCGCTGGGCACCGTTGTTGTCGGTCCGACCGGCACCTGGAGCTACACGCCGCCTGCGCTGGACGACGGCAGCCACACCCTGACCGTGACCGCCACCGACCCGGCAGGCAATGAGAGCGCCCCGTCGGCCGGGATCACCATTGTGGTCGACACCGTTTCCACCACGCCGGTAATTACCAGCGTGACGGATAACGCAGGGAATGCGGCAACGCCTGTCCCAAGCGGCGATCCAACCAACGACACTACGCCAACCCTGACCGGTAGCGCCGAGCCGAACAGCGTCGTCGCCATTTTTGATGGCGCTACGCAAATTGGTACGGTGGCAGCAGACGGCACCGGTGCCTGGACATTTACTCCTGAAACCGCCCTCGGCGAAGGGACGCATGACTTTACTGTCAGAGCGACGGATCCGCAGGGCAACGTCAGCCAGCCGTCCAACGCCTGGAGCGTCGAAATCGATCTGACTGCGCCACAGGTGCCGACGATCGTTACGGTCAGCGACAACGCCCCGGGAGGCGCAACCGGCCCGCTTACCGCCGGGCAGGTGACCAATGACACCACGCCAACCCTCAGCGGCACCGGCCAGGCGGGTACCATCATTCACGTGCTGAATAACGGCGTGGAGATTGGCACCACCACGGTCGACGGCAGCGGCAACTGGACCTTTACGCCGGATCCGGTACTGACTGACGGGACGTATAACCTGCGCGTTAACGCCAGCGATGATGTCGGAAACGTCTCCGCCAACTCGCCAGTGTTCGCCTTTACGGTGGATACCGCCGGGCCTGCGGCCCCGGTGGTTACCACGGTAATAGACGATGTCAGCCCGGGAACGGGAACCCTCGCCAGCGACGGCTCCACGAACGACACCCGTCCAACCTTCAACGGTACGGGGGAAGTGGGCGCAACGGTACACGTTATTGTCGATGATGTGGAAATCGGCACGGCGGTCGTCAACGCCCAGGGTAACTGGACCTTCACGCCGACCACTGAACTGGGCGAAGGGCCGCACGTTATTACCTTCAACGCCACCGATGCCGCAGGCAATACCGGGGTCACCTCACCACCGTTCAACCTGACGGTGGATACCTCGGTGCCTGAGGCACCGGTCTTTACCCCGGCCACTGACGATGCTGGTACCGTGCTGGGCCCGGTCGCCTCGGGACAAAGCACAGACGACACCACGCCAACGCTGAACGGCACCGCGGCGGCCAACGCGACCATCACCATTTTTGAAAGTGGCCGTGAAGTGGGTACCGCCGTGGCGGACGCAAACGGCGTATGGAGCTTTACCACCGGTACGCTGGCAAACGGCAGCCACACCTGGACCGCCACGGTAACCGATGCCGCGGGCAACGTCAGCCCTGCCTCACCAGGCTTTACGCTGGTGGTAGATACGGCTGCGCCTGTCGCGCCGGTTATCACCCAGGCGATTGACGACGTTGGCACCATCACCGGGGCAATAGGTTCCGGCCAGACCACCAACGATCCTCTCCCGCGTCTGGTGGGGACCAGCGAGCCGCTGGCCACCGTGAATATTTATGAGGGCACCACGCTGGTGGGCACCGGTACTGCCGATGCCGATGGCAACTGGACCGTCGATATCACCGTGCCGCTGGACAGTGGGTCACACACCTTTACCGCAGAAGCAACGGATCAGGCGGGTAACACCAGCACGTCGTCCGCCGACTTCAGCCTGACCATTGACACCACACCGCCAGCGCTGCCGGTGCTGACCAGCATCACCGACGATGTCGGTAACGCCGCTGCGCCTGTCGCCAACGGCGGGTTAACCAACGACGCGCGGCCAACGCTCACCGGTACGGCAGAAGCCGGCGCGACGGTCACCATCTTTGATAATGGGGTACAGATTGGCACCGCAGTCGCCACCGGTGGCGCGTGGAGCTTTACGCCTTCCACCCCGCTGACTGACGGGCCGCATAATCTGACCTTCTCCGCTACCGACGCGGTGGGCAACGCCAGCGCGCAGACCGGCGGTTACACCATTAATGTGGATGCCACCGCCCCTGTCGTACCGGCAATCACCTCGATTGAGGATGATGTGGGGACCGTCACCGGACCTGTTACTGGCACCAACCCAACCAACGACACCCGTCCGACCTTAAACGGTACGGCAGAAGCCAATGCCACCGTACGTATTTACGACGGCACGACGCTGGTGGGGACCGTCACTGCCGATGCCAACGGCAACTGGACGCTGCCGCAAACCAGCACCACGCTGACGGAAGGCGCGCATAACTTCACCGCAACCGCCACCGATGCCGCGGGCAATACCAGCGTGGCTTCACCGATTATCACGATTAACGTTGACCTGACGCCGCCACCAGCCCCAACCGGGCTGGCGGTGATCACCAACGGGACGCAGGTCACCGGTACAGCGGAAGCGGGAAGCACCGTCACCATCACCAGCAGCACCGGAACCGTGCTTGGAACGGCCGTCGCGGACGGTAGCGGAAGCTTCAGCGCCACCATCACCCCTGCACAGACCGCCGGTGAATCCCTGATCGTCTTTGCTACCGATAAGGCCGGTAACGCGGGTATCACCACCTCCGTGATTGCCCCGATCACCACAATCCCGAACGCGCCTGTTATCGCCAATATTGACGATAACGTTGGCACGGTGACGGGCAACCTGACCAACGGGAATACCACCGATGACACCACGCCAACCCTGAGCGGCACGGCGCAGCCGAACACGACCATCACCCTCTATAACAACGGGGTGCTGATGGGCACGGTCACCGCGAATGCCAGCGGCAACTGGAGCTTCACCACGCCGGTGCTGAGCGAAGGCCCGCATGCCTTCACCGCCACGGCGAGCAACGGCTCGGGCACCAGCCCGATTTCCACGTCGACCACCGTCATTGTCGATCTCACTGCGCCAACGGCTCCAACCGGGACCTTCAACGCAGACGGCAGCGTACTGACCGGTAGCGCTGAAGCGGGCAGCACCGTCACCATCCGCCTAGCGGATAATTCAACGGTCACCGCCACGGCGGACAGCAACGGTTCCTGGAGCTACACCTTCCTCAATAAACAGACGGAAGGTCAGACGCTGCAAATCACCGCCACCGATGCGGCAGGCAACGTTTCGCTGCCCGGCTCAGCCCTTGCGCCGGTGGTGCCGCTCTCTGCCAGCACCAACGCTGAAGAACTGGCGCTCACGACCACCGCCACGGTGACCAACTCGCAGTACAGCGACTATGGTTTCCTGCTGGTAGGCGCCTTAGGTAACGTGCTGACGCTGCTCGGCAACGACACCGCGCAGGTAGGTTTCACCGTCGGCAACGGCGGCAGTGCGGATATTGCCGTGAACGCCAACGCCACGGGGGCCGTTCTTTCCCTGCTCAATACCCTTGAGCTGGTGGTACAGCGCTTCGACGCCGCCAACAACACCTGGACCACCGTGGTCGATACCGGGCAGCCGCAGTTCGCTGACCTGTTGACCCTCGGCGCGACGGGGGTATCGCTGAACCTGAACGGGCTGGCGAATGGTCAGTATCGCGTCCTGAGCTACAACACTAACCTGCTGGCAACCGGCTCTTACACCAGCCTCGATGTGGCGGTGAAAGAGACCAGCGCAGGCACCGTGTCCGGCGAGACCAGCGTTGTCGGGAACGTCATCACTGACGTGGATCCAACCGCAGGCAGCGACAACGCCCCGGCGGGCACCACCGTCACTACGGTCACCAACGCCCAGGGCACCACCACCAGCGTTACGGCTGACGGCACGGTGATTCAGGGGCAATACGGCACGCTGACCATCAACCTGGACGGCAGCTATACCTATAACCTGACCAACACCAGCGCCGCCGTCATTGGCCGCACGGAGAACTTTACCTACACCATCACCCATAACGGCACCAGCGCCTCGGCAAATCTGGTTTTGTCGCTGGGCGAAGGCACTACCAGCAGCGGGATCGTGGCCGTGGACGATACCGCCTCGCTGACCTTCGACACCACCGTGGAGGCGATCAACAACGGCACCTCGTCGCAGGGCGGCTTTACCCTGGTGGGGATCAACCTTGGCAATACCCTGGGGCTGAACCTGCTGGACGATCTGGCCAACCCGATCATCTATAACGTGGAAGAAGGCACCACCCGCACCATGACCGTTCAGGCGTCCGTGGGCGGCGTCGCGCTGGCCTCGGTGTTCGACCTCTACATCTATAAGTTCAACAATGCGACGCAGACCTTCGAGCAGATGCGCGTTGAACCCGGCTGGCTGCGCGCGCCGCTGCTGGGCGGCACTTCCCCGCAGCTGACGTTGAACCTGCCCGCTGGCGAGTACCTGTTCCTGCTCAATACGGCGGCGGGGATCACCGCGCTGACGGCCTACACGCTGAACGTCTTGCAGGATCATGTCTACAGCGTGGCAAGCGTGAGCGAGAGCACGACCGGGGATGTGCTGGCGGATGATATTGCGCCAGCAGGTACCGTGGTCTCCGACGTTAACGGCGTGGCGGTGAACAGCAGCGGCCTGACGGAGATCACCGGCGAGTACGGTACGCTGCGGATCAACGCAGCCGGGGAGTACACTTACACCCTGGACAGCGGAGTCGGCGCTGACAGCATCAGCACCCCAGATACCTTCGTCTACACCATCACCGCGCCGAACGGCTCGAAAGACACGGCATCGCTGAACATCACCCCGACCGCGCAGCCAATGGACGCGGTGAACGATGTCAGCACGGCGATGGACGTGAACTCGGTGCACCGCACCGCCGCATACTCGGATACCACCGTCGGGTCGGCGAGCTGGAACGCCGCGCTGCTTGCCTCAACCCAGGGCAGCGGAAGCGGGACCTTCGTGGTGGATCCTAATACTGCACTGCATAACGTGGTTCTGTCGTTTAACGTCGCCTCGCTGCTGACCCTTACCGGGTTAACGGTCGACTGGACGCTGACCAACGGCACCACCACCCTCAGATCCGGCTCATTTAACGGCGGGCTGCTGCTGGGCGGCAGGGCGACGATCAACCTGACGGGCCTCGATCTGGAAGCGGGAACCTATACGCTGAACTATACCGGCAGAATGGGACCGCTGGGGGTGGGAAATATCACCGTTACCCCAAGCGTCACCGGGACCAGCTACTCCCTGTCGCAGTTTGACGCCACGGGCACCCACACCGTTGACGGCAATATCTTCGACGGCACCGGCTCCGCGGGCGCGATGGACCAGCTGCACTCGGTGGATACCCGTCTCAGCATTACCGGCTACGACGGCGTAACCACCACGCTGGATCCGTACACCGGCAGCACGCAGGTAAACATCACGGGCCACTACGGCACGCTGGCAATTGCCGCAGACGGCAGTTACACCTACACACTCAACCCGGGGATATCGTTCTCTACCATCACCAGCAAGGAGGTCTTTAACTACACCCTGACCGACGCCAACGGCACCCGGGATACCGCCTCGCTGACCATCAATATGGCACCGAAATTTGTCAGTTCGGAACATAACGATGTGATTAGCGGCACGGCCTACGGCGACACGCTGATTTATCAGGTGTTGAACACTACGGCGGGTAACGCCACCGCAGGTAACAGCACGGGTGACCACTGGACGAACTTCTCCCTGTCGCAGGGAGACAAGATCGACATTGGCGATCTGCTGGTGGGCTGGAACGGTAGCGCGTCGACGCTGGGGAACTATGTCTCTGTTTCACAAAGCGGTAACAATACTGTGATCTCCATCGACCGTGACGGCACGGGAGCCGCCTACACTAAATCTACGCTCGTTACGCTGGACAACGTTCAGACCACCTACGACGAGCTTGTAAACCAGCAACACATCATTACCTGATAGCACCTGCAAGAAATGACCCGGGCGCGCACAGCGCCCGGGCATAAACAAAAAAGCAGTACTTTTTTATTAGGGACAAGACATGGGAAAGAAGATGCCTTACTGGTGGCTCTCGTGCTGCCTGATATCTGTGCCCGCTATCGCGGCAAACCCTGCGGCGATGATTAATACCGGACAATTAAGCGAAACGCAGGAACTCCCCTCTTTAAATGGCCGCGTGGCGCCCGTAGCCAGCAAAGCCGCCCCCGGCACGCTACAGCTGGATGAAGCCGTAAACCGCGCCGTGACCTGGCATCCGGCCATCAGTGAAGCCGTCGGCAAACTTTATCAGCAGAGCGAAAATGTGGACGTCGCCAAATCGAAATATTATCCGCAAATTAACGCCGGCATGGATAACGGCTATAGCCACGACGGCGACGATAATGGCTTTACCCCCTCGCTGGTGCTTTCGCTTTCGCAAATGCTTTACGACTTCGGCAAAGTCGCAAGCCAGGTGCGCGCCGAAAACGCGGGCGTCGCCCAGCAGCAGGCCAACGTGCTGGTGAGCATCGACACTATCGCCCACGATACCGCCATCGCTATGGTGCAGGTGCAGACCTGGCAGCAGATGGTCGAGACCGCTAAAGAACAGCTGGACGCCCTGACCTCCATCGGCACACTGACGAAGCTGCGTAATGACGAAGGCGCCACGTCGCTCTCTGACGTGGTGCAGACCGATGCCCGTATCGAAGGCGCGCGAGCGCAGCTGATGCAGTATCAGGCCAGCCTCGACAGCTCACGCGCCACGCTGATGAGCATGCTGGGCTGGGACGGCCTGAACGCGGTCAGCAATGAATTTCCGCAAAGTCTGGCCCGCAGCTGCGATATTGCCGAGCCGGACGATCGCCTGGTACCCTCGGTTTTAGCGGCCTGGGCGCAGGCCAACGTCGCGCAGGCCAATCTCGACTATGCCAACGCGCAGATGACCCCTACCGTCTCGCTGGAGCCGGAAGTCCGCCACTATCTTAACGACCGTTACTCAGGCAACGAAACGCGGGACCGCACCCAGTACTCCGCGTGGGTAAAAGTGCAGATGCCGCTCTATCAGGGCGGCGGCCTCACCGCCCGGCGTAACGCCGCCGGACACGCGGTGGAATCGGCCCAGTCCACCATTCAGCGCACCCGTCTTGAGGTGCGGCAAAAACTGCTGGAAGCGCGCAGCCAGGTGATGAGCCTGATGAGCACGCTTCAGATCCAGGGCCGCCAGGAAGCACTCAGCGCCCGTACCCGCGAGCTGTATCAGCAGCAGTATCTCGATCTTGGTTCCCGCCCGCTGCTCGACGTGCTCAACGCCGAGCAGGAGGTGTATCAGGCGCGCTTTACCCAGCAGCAAACCGCCGGACAGCTCCGCCAGCTTCAGCTGAACTGTCTCTACCAAACCGGGCGCATACGTCAGGCGTTCGATCTTGAAAACCGCACCATCCAGACCGTGGAGATCCAGCCATGAAGCAACGCGATATTCCGCAGGGTGAAAACATGACGGATGAGGCGCTGGAGCAGTGGGCGCAGGCGTTTGGCTATGTGGCGACGCGCTATCGCGTTGCCTGCTCGCCAGGCTCGCTGATCGCGGGCGCGCCGTGGCTGAAAGGCAAACCGATGGTGCCCGCGCTGACGCAGCTCGCCCGTGAAGCCGGGCTGACGTTCCAGCTGCTGACGGCCGATCAGCACGCCATCAACAGCTGGCGTCTGCCGGTGGTGGTAGAGCTGAACGACGGTAAAATCGGCGTGATCGATAATTTCGACGGCGAGGATACGCTTGAGGTCAGCTTTTTCGACGACAACACGCACACCAACCGCCTGTCGATGAGCGCGATGCTGCCTGCCATCCGCCACGTCATCGCCCTGCGTCCGCTGGCGGCGCTGAAGGACAGCCGCGTGGACGCCTATATCTCAAAATACCGCCCGGACTGGCTCTACCGGCTGGTGATGCGCGACCTTCGCCCTTACAGCTGGGTGATGCTGGCGGCGCTGTTTATCAACGTGCTCTCCCTCTCCGGCATTGTCTTTTCCATGCAGGTGTATGACCGGGTGATCCCCGCCCAGTCCTACCCGACGCTCTACGTACTGACCATTGGGGTACTGATCGCCACGCTGTTTGGTTTTGTGCTGCGCGTGGCGCGCGGGCACATTATGGATCTGCTGGGCAAACGCTCGGATATGCGCGTCTCGGATCGGGTCTTCGGCCACGCGCTGCGGCTACGCCACAGCGCCATTCCGCGCTCCACCGGCAGCTTTATCTCCCAGCTGCGCGAGCTGGAGCAGATCCGCGAGATGGTCACCTCCTCCACCATTTCCACCATCGTCGATCTGCCGTTCTTTATCCTGTTTGTGATTGTGCTGGCGATCATCGCCCCGCAGCTGGCGTGGATCGCCCCGGTGGCGGCGGTGATTATGGTCCTGCCTGGCCTGCTGCTGCAAAAGAAGCTGGCAGAGCTGGCGAAGCAGTCGGCGCATGAATCTACCCTGCGCAACGCGGTGCTGGTGGAGAGCGTGCAGGGGCTGGAGGACATCAAGCTGATGCAGGCGGAGAACCGCTTTTTGCAGCAGTGGAACAGCTATATCCAGATCACCGCCGAATCCGGCCTGCGCACCCGCGAACTGACGCAGAACCTGATCAGCTGGGGGATGACCATTCAGAGCCTGGTCTATGCCGGGGTGATCGTGGTGGGCGCGCCGATGGTGATCGACGGCACCTTAACCACAGGTTCGGTGGTGGCCGCCTCGATGCTCGCCTCACGGATGATCGCCCCGATGGCGACGCTGTGCGGCGTGCTGGCCCGCTGGCAGCAGGTGAAGGCGGCCAAAGAGGGGCTGGACAGCATTATGCAGCTGCCGACCGAGAATCAGCGCGAAGAGACGCCGATCCGTCAGGACGTGCTGCGCGGACATTACCTGTTCGAGCAGGCGCAGTTCCGCTATCACCCGGAAGATCCGCGCATGGCGCTGCGCATTAACCGCCTGGAGATCAAAGCGGGCGAAAAAGTGGCGATCCTCGGGCGCAACGGCGCGGGCAAATCAACCCTGTTGCAGGCGATGGCGGGCGGGATGGATCTGGCGGGCGGTGAACTGCGGCTCGACAACCTCAGCCTGCCGCATCTGGACGTGGCTGACGTGCGGCGAAACGTCGGCTTTATGACCCAAAACGCCCGGCTGTTTTACGGCACCCTGCGCGAGAACATCACGCTCGGCATGCCGCGCGCCACCGATGAAGAGATCTTCGAGGTGCTGGAGATGTGCGGCGCGGCCAGCTTTGTGCAGAAGCTGCCAAAGGGGCTGGATTACCCGATTATGGAGAACGGCGTCGGGCTGTCCGGCGGGCAGCGGCAGTCTATTCTGCTGGCGCGGATGCTGCTGCGCGACCCGAATATCGTGCTGATGGATGAACCGACCGCCTCCCTTGATGAACATACCGAGCGGGAATTTATTCAACGTCTCGGGGCGTGGCTCGGCAACCGCACGCTGGTTGTCGCGACCCACCGCGTGCCGGTACTGGAGCTGGTGGAGCGCGTGGTGGTACTCAAAGATGGCATGCTGGTGATGGACGCGCCAAAAGCGCAGGCGCTGAACAACAGCCGTATGCAGCAACAGCAGCAGGCAACCGGACGGGAGTGGAATAATGAAAATCAATCAGCGTGACGTTGCCGCAGTAGAAGATCTGGATAACGCGCTCGACTCCGAGAGCGGTTATACCGGCGCCCGGCGCATCGTTTTCTTCTCCCTGCTGATGTTTGTGGTGCTCGGCGTCTGGGCGTGGTTCGGGGTGCTGGATGAAGTCTCAACCGGCACCGGAAAAGTGATCCCCAGTTCACGCGAGCAGGTATTGCAGTCGCTGGATGGGGGGATCCTCACTGAGCTGAACGTACACGAAGGGGATCAGGTGCAGGCCGGACAGGTGCTGGCGCGGCTGGATCCTACCCGCTCGGAATCTAACGTCGGCGAAAGCGCGGCGCGTTACCGCGCGTCGCTGGCCTCCAGCGTGCGCCTGTACGCCGAGGTGAACGATCTCCCGCTGAAATTCCCGCCTTCCCTGGCGAAATGGACCGACCTGACCGCCGCAGAAACGCGGCTTTACAACTCTCGCCGCGCCCAGCTGGAGGATACGCAGCGTGAACTTCGCTCCGCGTTAGCGCTCGCCAATAAAGAACTGGCGATCACTCAACGGCTGGTGAAAACCGGTGCCGCCAGCCACGTGGAAGTGCTGCGCCTGCAACGGCAGAAAAGCGACCTGGAGCTGAAGCTCACCGACGTGCGTTCCCAGTATTACGTGCAGGCCCGTGAAGCGCTGTCGAAGGCCAACGCCGAGGTGGATATGGTGTCAGCGATCCTGAAAGGCCGCGAGGATTCCGTTACCCGCCTGACGGTGAAGTCTCCGGTGCGCGGGATCGTGAAAAACATCAAGGTGACCACCATCGGCGGCGTCATACCGCCCAACGGCGAGTTAATGGAGATTGTGCCGGTGGACGATCACCTGCTGATTGAAACCCGCCTCTCGCCCCGGGATATCGCCTTTATCCATCCTAATCAGGAGGCGCTGGTGAAAATCACCGCCTACGATTACGCGATTTACGGCGGGCTGCACGGGGTGGTGGAGACCATTTCGCCGGACACCATTCAGGACGAAGCGAAGCCGGAGGTGTTTTACTACCGTGTATTCATTCGCACAAGCCAGGATTATCTGGTGAACAAGGCGGGCAGGCACTTTTCGATTGTGCCGGGGATGATTGCGACGGTGGATATTAAGACCGGGGAGAAAACGGTGCTGGATTATCTGATTAAGCCGTTTAACCGGGCGAAGGAGGCGCTGAGGGAGCGGTAGTCAAACGCCGGGTGGCGGCTTCGCCTTACCCGGCCTACACCGCCGTTCCGAGTGATGAGGATCCAACACACCTAACATGATCTCCATCACCAATCTGCTATAGTAGCCCAAATTCATTTTTCAGGAAGAAATCATGCGCCAACGAACCATTGTCTGCCCCATCATCCAGAATGACGGAGCCTACCTGCTATGTAAAATGGCCGACGATCGCGGTGTATTCCCCGGTCAGTGGGCACTCTGCGGTGGTGGAATGGAACCAGGCGAAACCATGGAACAGGCGCTGCGCCGTGAAGTCCGTGAGGAGCTGGGCGACGCGCTGGACATTATCGACGTCAAGCCCTGGGCTTTTCGCGATGACATCAGGGTCAAAACTTACGCCGATGGTACCACCGAGGAAATTTATATGATTTATCTGATCTTCGACTGCATCAGCGCCAATCGGGATGTTACGTTTAACGACGAGTTTCAGGAGATCGCCTGGGTTTATCCGGAATCGTTAAGAGAGCTGGATCTCAACGAGGCCACGCGCATTACCTTTGCGCAAAAGGGCCTTCTTTAATCGTCCACTGCCCCGGCGTTTTACCGGTCCACGTTCTGAAAACTTCAATAAATGCGCTGACGCTGCTGTATCCGCACGAGAGCGCAATCCACCCCACCGGCTTCCCCGCCGCCAGCCACTCCATCGCCTGCATGACGCGCGCCAGCTGGCGCCAGTTGACGAAGTTCATCCCCGTCTCCGCGCTAAACCGCCGGTTGAATGTACGTACGCTCATCCCGGCACGGCTGGCATGGCTTTCCACCGTCTGATTATCATCGACGGATTGCAGCAGTTTCCTGACCACATTTTTCAGCCGGGGATCGGTCGGTACGGGCAGATAAAAGCGGACCTGAGACGCCAGAGCCAACTCCTCCAGCAGCAGGATGAGCTTTCGGGGATCGTATTCACTCCCGGCAACGCTTAAACGGGAAAACAGTGCATCGGTAAAATCGTCAGACTCGAAAAGCGTGGCCTTTTCCGGAAGCCCTTCACAATGGGCAGGGTCAAGATAGACAGCGCAACCTTCAATCGCACTTTCCGAAAAGGCAGCGTGCTGCTGACCAGGCGGGATCCAGCCGATATGTTTTGCGGGTACCACCGAACGCCCCTGCGGCGTCTCAATCACCAGCAGCCCCGCAGCAATGCGCCAGAGCTGGCCGGCATGATGGCTGTGCCACGGGGTGTGATAGCCGCCGGGATGAACAAGCCTCTCAGTTGTCAGCATGAATTTGACCGAAAATCGTTATTCTTCGACTTATTACAGAAACTACGCCTTATGCTGTCAAGGATAATAGCGGCTCAACATCACGAGGAGCTAACATGACCATCATTACATCCCTGATAAACCAGCCCGACAACACCGCGCAGCGCGAGCAAATGGCCTGTCTGTTAACCCGCTTATTCAATGGCAATGTAGATCCGGCAGAGGTGTTTACGCCCGACTACCAGCAGGTTACGGACGGTCACATGCTTGATTATCAGGGATTTATGAAACACCTGAACCATGTGCGTGCGCAGATCCGCGAGATTACGTTTACCGTGGAAGCGTTATGTTGCCATAACGAATGTGTGGCAGACCGGCACAGAGTGGCCGTGACATATCCGGATGGTCGCCAGGCAGAATTAGAGGTGTATATGTTTGCCACGCTGCGCGAGGGGAAAATTTGTCGTATCCATGAAGTCACACAGGTGCCAGACGGCGATGCATTTGACCGCACCCTCGCCCACGCCACGCAATAACCTTACCCTACACGGGAACAGCGCATAACGGCATCTGCCATTATGCGCATCCGCCTACAGGGAAATTTTCAGACGTCGAACCGCTTCTTTAAGCTGCTCATCCGTTGGGGTAACGAAAGACATGCGCAGCGTGGTGTGGTCCGGCTCGTTGCAGTAGAAGAACTCACCCGGCACAAACACGACGCCGTTGCTCAACGTTTTTTCCAGCCATTTCGTCGTATTGATGCCGTTATTCATTTTCGCCCACAGGAACATGCCGCCCTTTGGCTTGTGGAACGACATCACATCGCCCAGCTCCGCTTCCAGTTCACTGGCAAAGGTCTGGTATTTCTGGCGATAGGCTTCGCGGATCATTTTAATCTGATTCGCCAGACGACCGGTTTTCAGATATTCGTACGTCATCAGCTGCGACAGCGTGCTGGTGTGCAGATCGGTGGTTTGCTTGAGGTTCACCACCGCACGCTTCAGCCACTCCGGCACCAGCACCCAGCCCACGCGGGTGCCCGGCGCGAGGATTTTAGAGAAGGTGGAGGTGTACACCACGTTATCCTCATTGCCGATATCTTTGGCATGAGCAATCAGCGGGCGGAACGCTTCCTCGGTATAGTTGATTTCGCTGTACGGATCGTCTTCGATAATCACGAAGTCATAGCGCTTCGATAATTCCACCAGCTGTTTACGACGCGCCTCGGAGAGCGTCACGCCGCCCGGGTTACCAAAGGTTGGCACGATATAAACCGCTTTGATGGTTTTGGTTGCCACCAGCGCTTCAAGTTCATCTACTTTCATGCCGTCGCCGTCGGTGCCGACGGATTCAAAATTCGCCTGTGCCAGGCCAAAGACCTGCAACGCGGCGAGGTAGGTCGGACGCTCAACGACGACCGTATCACCCGGGTTAATTAACGCACGCGCCAGCACGTCAAGCGACTGTTGAGAGCCGGATGTAATGACCACGTCATCGGCTTTACAGGCGATGCCGCGACCTTCACAGATGCGTTGGATCTCTTCGCGAAGCCCCGGGACGCCTTCCGTCAGGCCGTACTGGAACGCTTCGCCAAAATGCTGAGACAGCACGGCATCAGCGGCAATTTTTAAACCTTCATGATCGAACAGATCCGGGTTTGGAATACCGCCCCCCAGCGAAATCACGCCTGCCATTTTGCTATGTTTTAATAATTCACGGATGGCAGAGGATTGCAGGCCCTGCGCGCTGCTGGCGAGTTTGTTTGCAGACATTCTTTACTTACCTTCTTTTTTTATATTGTGCCCAATCTTAGCAGAATATGGGCAATAAATTCCGTTAGCTTAGGCAGCGGACGCAAATCCTGGCGCCACAATAAATGCACCGGCCTCGGCGCGGGCGTAAACGCTTCCAGAACCCGAACCAGCCTGCCGCTTGCCAGCTCTTCAGCCACCAGCACTTCCGGTTGCAGCAATAGTCCTGCCCCGGCTCGCGCCGCCATGCGTAAGCCGTAGCCGTCATTGCATCGTAAGACGGCATCACGCTTCCAGCGCACCTCGCCTTCCACACCGGGCAGCCGCCACTCGTTACGCGCCGTCCATACCGTGTGCGACAGACACAGGTGATCCACCAGATCGGCTGGCGTTTGCGGCGTACCGTGACGCGCCAGATATTCCGGCGCGGCGCAGATCGTCATGTTGTAGGGACACAGGTATTTCGCCACCAGATCCTCATTTCGGATCTCCCCGATGCGAATGGCCAGATCGACCCCTTCCTCCACCAGATCCACCATTCGGTTGGTGAGATCCAGTTCGATGCGCACTTGCGGGTAACGCTGTAAAAACGTGGCCGTCAGAGGCGCGATAACGCAGCCGCCAAACGAGGTGGGTGCCGTCACGCGCAGGGTGCCGGCGGGCGTGGCTCGCAGACGTTCAACTGCGTTTTCAGCAATCGAGACCTGCTCCAGCACGCGCCTGGCCTCTTCGAAATAAACGCGTCCGGCGTCGGTCAGGCTCTGGCGACGGGTGTTGCGTTCCAGTAGCCGCGTGCCGAGCTGCGATTCCAGCAGCGCAATATACTTCCCGACCATCACCGCCGACATCTCCAGCCGGGCCGCCGCGCCGGTGAAGCTGCCGCTTTCCACCACCGCGATGAACGTCTCCATCCCGCGAAGCTTATCCATATTCCAAACCTCTGGTTAGTAATCTTCTAACGTTAGCCCAGTTTATCTGAGTTTTTATTTATTAAAGAATGAAGACTCACAACATAAGGAGTCTGCTATGAAAATCGTCATTATTGGTGCCAGCGGTACGGTCGGTCGTGCAGTCACAGAAGAGTTAAGCCAACGCCACGAGACGATCCGCGTGGGTCGCACGCAGGGCGAGCATCAGGTGGATATCACCTCGCAGGCGAGCGTACAGGCGCTGTTCGAAAAGATCGGCCCGGTGGATGCGATTGTCTCCGCCAGCGGTGGGGTACACTTCGGCCCGCTCGCAACCATGACCGACGGCGAGTTCAACCGGGGCTTGCAGGATAAGCTACTGGGGCAGGTTCGTCTGGCGCTGACCGGCCAGCACTTCCTGAACGAAGGCGGCTCGATCACGCTGATAAGCGGGATTGTGGCGCACGAACCGATTGCTCAGGGCGTCAATGCCACCACCGTAAACGCGGCGCTGGAAGGGTTTGTGCGCGCCGCGGCCTGTGAACTGCCGCGCGGGATCCGCATTAACCTGATCAGCCCGACGGTGCTGACGGAATCCGTCGAAGCATATGATGGCTTCTTCCCGGGCTTTGAAAGCGTTCCCGCTGCGACCGTTGCGCAGGCCTACCGCCGCAGCGTGGAAGGGGTACAGAGCGGGCGGGTATATAAAGTCGGCTATTAAGCCTTACGGGCGGCGATCAGCACCAGCATCGGGCGTTCCGCCTCTTCGGCCAGCGCGGGCCAGGCGTCAACCTGCGCCTGCGTTGGTCCCCACTCATTGACTTCACTTATCGTCAATCCGGCCTTGATCAGCGCGTTAAGCGTGGTACCCAGCGTGCGGTGGTATTTGATTACCCCCTCTGCCAGCCAGTTGCTGACGCGCTTGCCTTCGTCCTGATAATGGTTCACGCCCCAGAACCGCTCACCGTTGTCGTCGGTGAGCCAGCCCTGACGGGTGGCGCAGGTATAAATCGGGTGCTCCATCGAGAAAACCAGGCTGCCGCCGGGTTTAAGCGCACGCTGCACCCTGGCGAATAACGCGTCCAGTTCCGGCAGATAGTGCAGCGCCAGCGAGCTGTAGACCAGATCGAGACTGTTTTCGCGAAGCTGAAGAGATTCCAGATCGCTACGCTGATAGTGGATCTGCGTGTCATCCGTCAGTTCTGCCGCGCGGGCGAGCATCTTTTCAGAGATATCGACGCCCGTGACGTCGCAAGCGCCCAGCTCGCGCGCCACGCGGCAGAACCAGCCGTAGCCGCACCCAAGATCGATAACTGATGTGCCGGTTAAATCCGGCAGCATCGCCTTAAGCGCAGGCCACTCCGGCGCGCCGTCCAGCCCCTGCACGGAGCGCGGAAGCTGGGCGTAGCCTTCGAAAAACGCCGGATTGTCGTAGATGTTTTGTGCCATAACGGACTCCTTTATCGCAACAGTGGCGAGGGTAAAGCACCCCTCGCCCGTTGACAACGTATCCGTCTTATAAATCACAGCCTGCGCCGGATTTTCTCCACCATGGCTGTGGTTGAGATCCCGTAGCGGTCATGGAGGGTGGGCAACGCGCCCGCATCAAGGAATGCGTCCGGCAGCGCGACGGTATCGAAATCCACGTTCACGCGGTTGCGCATCAACAGCGACGCGACGGCTTCGCACAACCCGCCTACGTTGCTGTGGTTTTCCGCCACGATGACCAGCCGTCCCGGCTTCGCAGCCTGCGCCAGGATCGTCTCTTCGTCCAGCGGCTTAATGGTGGGCGAGTGCAGCACCGCCACGCTGACGTTATCCTTACGCAGCTGCTTCGCCGCCTCCAGCGCACGCATGGTCATCAGGCCTGAGGCGACGATCAGGACATCGTTCCCCTCTTCCAGCAGCGCAGCTTTGCCAATCTTAAACTGGTAGTTGTACTGGTCCAGCACCACCGGCACCTTGCCGCGCAGCAGGCGCATATAGACAGGGCCATCGTGCGCTGCCATCGCCGGCACCGCCTGTTCGGTGTCGATTGCGTCACAGGGATCGATAATCGTCATGCCCGGAATACCGCGCATAATCGCAATATCTTCCGTCGCCTGGTGGCTCGGCCCGTAACCGGTGGTTAGCCCCGGCAGCGCCGCGCAGATCTTCACGTTCAGGTGCTCTTCAGCAATCACCTGATGGATAAAATCGTAGGCGCGGCGGGTGGCGAAGACGGCATAGGTGGTGGCGAAAGGAATAAAACCCTCTTTCGCCATGCCGCCCGCGGCCCCCATTAACAACTGCTCGGCCATGCCCATCTGAAAGAAGCGTTCCGGGTAGGCCTGAGCGAAAATATGCAGATCGGTGTACTTCGACAGATCCGCAGTCATGCCTACGACCTCCGGTCGCTGTTCCGCCAGCTTCACCAGCGCTTGGCCGAACGGTGCGGCTCGCGTCTCCTGGCCCTCTTCCGCGATAGAGGCAATCATCGCCGACGTGGTTAAACGCGGTTTTTTCTCCGTGGTCTGGCTCATTACAGCACTCCTTCAGGTTTGTTGGCATCCAGCACAGCGAGTGCCTTTTGCCACTCGTCAGCATCCACGCGAATAAAATGGTTCTTGTCACGCTTTTCGAGGAACGGCACGCCCTTGCCCATCAGCGTGTCGCACAAAATGACGCGCGGCTGGTTTTCCGGGTAGCGTTTGGCGTTATCAAACGCCGTTACCAGTGAAGGGACATCGTTGCCGTTGACGCGCTGCACGTACCAGCCGAAGGAGGTCCATTTATCTTCCAGCGGCTCAAAGCCGAGGATCGCGTGCGAGTTGCCATCCGCCTGCTGGCGGTTAATGTCCACCAGCACGATCAGGTTCGACAGGCCGTGATGTGCCGCCGACATCGCAGCTTCCCAGGTTGACCCTTCGTCCAGCTCGCCGTCCGACATGGAGTTAACGACCCATGCCGCGCTCTGCTTGCGCTTCAGCCCCAGCGCCATGCCAACGCCAATGCTTAAGCCCTGCCCCAGCGAACCGCCGGAGATCTCCATGCCCGGCGTGTAGGTTGCCATGCCGGACATCGGCAGGCGGCTGTCGTCCGCGCCGTAGGTCTCCAGCTCATCTTCAGGAACGATCCCCGCTTCAATCAGGGCGGCGTAACAGGCAATGGCGTAGTGGCCGTGAGAGAGCAAAAAACGGTCACGCCCCTCCCACTCCGGCTCGCCCGGCTTAAGGTTCATCCCGTGGGCAAACGCGGTGGCCAGCACATCGGCATAGCCCAGCGCCTGCCCGATGTAGCCCTGCCCCTGCACTTCGCCCATGCGCAGCGCGTAGCGGCGAATGCGCCAGGCCGCGGCGGCAACCTGTTGAACTGTGGTATCCGTCATCGTCGTATCTCCTTAATGAATCAGCATCCCGCCGTTCACGTCGAGCGTGATACCGGTGGAGTAAGAAGAGAGGTCGCTGCCGAGGAACAGCGCGGCGCGGGCAATATCCTGCGCGTCTCCGAGGCGGTTAAGCGGAATGCCCGCCAGAATGGACGTTTTCATCTCATCGCTCAGCTTGCCTGCGGTAATGTCCGTCTGGATAAGACCCGGCGTGATGCAGTTTACGCGCACATTGTCGGGCCCCAGCTCACGCGCCATGGCTTTTGCCAGCCCCAGCACACCCGCTTTTGCAGCGCTGTAGTGTGGGCCGCCAAAGATGCCGCCGCCGCGCTGGGCCGATACCGATGAAATGCAGACGATGCTGCCCGACTTTTGCGCGCGCATAGTGGGAATAACCGCCTGGGACATTAGCAGCGTGCCGCGCAGGCTGACGTCAAGCACCGCATCGTAATTTTCGCGTTTGATATCCATCAGCTTGATCGGCTGAGTTATGCCGGCGTTATTCACCAGAATATCGATGCGCCCGTATTTCCCCAGCACCTGCTCAATGGCGGCATTAACCTGTAATTCATTGCTGACGTTCGCCGCAAGGCCCAGATGTTCGTCGCCCAGGCTCGCGGCGGCAGCCCGGCTGGCTTCAGCGTTTAAATCGATAATCACCACTTTCGCACCCTGTTCAGCATATAATTTCGCCGTAGCGAAACCCAAACCGCGTACGGAAGCCGCGCCGGTAATAACGGCGACTTTATTTTTCAGTAGCATACATTTACTCCATTCGGACAAGAGAGATTTAATGTTTTATTTCGGTTCTTCCAGCAGCATAATCATAATTAAGCCAATGGCTGCGCAAATACCGAAATAAATAAACACGGAATTAAAACTACCTGTTTTATCCAGCAGATAACCTGCCAGCATCGGGGAAACAAATCCGCCGAGATTACCGCCGCTATTGATAATGGACGCGGCAATCGGATAGGTTTTACTGTCCGCAACAGCCATTCCATAAGCCGTAAAAGCGGGCCAGCCGATATTCAGACAGAGGCCGACAAAAAATAACCCGACGCAAACCGCGACGGTGCTTTGCGGAATATTCAGCATAATAACCATCATTAAAACGGTGCTGATGGCGGTAAACATCATGGTCGGTTTACGTCGGCGGCCGAGCAGTTTGTCGGAGACGTAGCCGCCAAAAATCGCACCGATAAATCCACCGATGCACGGCATGCTGGCGACCAGCCCCATGCTCATAAACGTAAAGCCTTTCTCTTTCACCAGATAGAGCGGCATCCACGTCAACAGTCCGTACAGCACGCTGACCATCATAAAATAGGCCAGGCAGTCGCCGAGAATATTCTTCGAGGTAAACAGCCCTTTCACCGTGCTTACCGGGGCTAATTCCCGCACGCGGATCAGCCGATCGAGGCGTGCAAAGCCTGGTGAAATCACGATATTTTCCCGTCTGGCGTCCGGGGTCTCCTGACCGGCGGTAATGGTCTCCAGCTCCGCTTTCGAGACGAATGCGCTCTCGGACGGCTTGGTGCGTACCAGCAGATACCACAGGACGGCAATGACCAGACCGGGGATCGCAAAGGAGAAGAAGACCCAGCGCCAGCCCCAGGTCATGGCGATCCACACTGCCAGCGGCGGCACGAGGATGGGCGCGAACATGGTGGCGGCGATGTAGACGCCCGTGGCAGTGGCCTTCTCCTTTGGCGGAAACCAGTTATTGATGGTGGAGGCCAGCCCGACCGGGCACGGCCCCTCTGTTAACCCCAGCCCCAGGCGGATACACTTCAGGCCCAGAACCGAGGTTGCGGTGCCCATCAGCCAGGTAAAGGCAGAGAAGCCGAATATCGACAGTGCCACCATGCCGCGAATTCCCTTTTTGGCAATAAAAAAGCCCGCAGGAATTTGGCTCAGGGCGTATCCCAAAAAAAACATGCTGGCGATGGCACCGGCTTCGAAATTATTGATATGAAATTCGTCAATGATAAACGGCAGTACTGCACCAATATTTGTTCGGTCAGCATAGTTAATGGCATAAACAATAAAAATTAATGCCAGCACAACGAAACGGTAATTGGTTTTTTTAGTCTTTATGTAGGGGACAGCTTGTTCTATACGAGACATAACTTACCTCATTATTCGAACACCGTGAGTCGTTTTATTATTGCGTTCAACGTCAATATATCGGCTCACCCATGAAACGCCATTCAATAAAGCTCATTTATTGCTGAGATAAATTTGATTCGCGATACAGCTCAAAAAAATAACATCGGGATAAAATTGCCCGCTCGCAGTCTCAATGTTATGTTTTTTATCAATTATCGTGTAAGGAGTAGGCCATGTCCGCGCAGGATCGCCAGACGTTATCGCTGCCCTCGCTCAGAAATTTGCAGGCGTTTATCGCCGTTGCTAACGCTCTGAGCATCCATCAGGCGGCGGAACAGCTCAACGTCACGCCTTCGGCGGTAAGCCACCAGATCGCGTCGCTGGAATCGTGGCTGGGCAAGAAATTATTTATCCGAAGCGGCAAAGGGGTTCAACTCACCCCGACGGGAGAAAAATATCTGCGGGAGGTCTCGGCGGCGATGAGCGCCATCGGGCGCGCCACCGATCAAATCGTGAAAGAAAAAGACAATGCTGTGCTTCGCGTGCACTCTTCCCCCACCTTCGGGCTGTCCTGGCTGTTGCGCCGTCTGGGCAGATTCCGCGCCGAATATCCTGATATCACCATCAATCTCACCTGCTCCTATGAGAACCTACAGTTCGCCAGAGATAATATCGACATTGATATCCGTCACGGTATTCCGGACTGGGACGCCTACCGGGTGATGACCATTAAAAACGACACGCTGGTGGTATTGGCCTCGCCGGACTATGCAGAAGAGCATCCCATCAGCACGCCCGCCGATCTGCTGCAACAATCGCTTATCTCGTCCACCAGCACTCTGGTGAACTGGGAGAAATGGTTCGCCTGGCACAATATCGACAGGCCCTGGCTTAATTTCAGCCTCAGCTTCGACCGCTCCTACATGAGCTTTGAAGCGGCGCGCATGGGGCTTGGGTTTATTCTGGAGAGCAAAATGATGGCTACCGATCACCTGAAGGATGGCTCGCTGGTGCAGGTGCTGCCTGATGAAATGGGTATCGCCATCAACGCGCACCATCTGGTGATGCCGCACATGAACGAACGCGCGTGGAAGATCCAGCAGTTCGTCGAGTGGATTGACCGTGAGTTGCGATTGTCGGGGTATCACCTGTAGCGATACCCCAACGTGGCGTCAGGCGACCGTGCCCCAGACCAGATTCCCCTTGTGGAACGTCGCGGTACGCGGAGAGATACGCGCCACGGCCTCGGCGGAACAGGAGGCATCCACCAGCACGAAGCTGGCGTCGTCCTGCGCTTTAGGCCACACGCGCTCACCTTTGTCGTTCAGGGGCAGCACGTCGCCGGTGGCGATGCCCAGCGCCCGCGAAAGCGTCTGCTCGTTCGGGCGAATATAGAGCTGGGCGTAGAGGTTGGCTTTCTCCAGCATGTCCCCCAGACCGTACGGGGACCAGTGGTCAATCACGCTGTCGGTACCGGTCATGACAAACACGCCTTTATCACGTAAATGCTTCAACGGCATGTGCAGGGTGCCAATCGGCACGGTCGAGGCGATGGTCACCTGCTGCGCCGCCATGCGGGTGGCGATCTCATCCACCTGCTGTTCGTTAAGCGTCGCCAGCGCGAAGGCGTGGCTGATGGTCAGCTTCCCCTTCAGCGCCGGCGTTTTCTCCACGGTTTCTACCATGTAGTTCACCGCCGCCACGCCCGCCGGGCTGGTTTCGTGCAGGTGAATATCCACCCCTTTGTTGTAATCCAGCGCAATCTGGAACATGGTGTCGAGGGATTTCTCCATCGCGCCGTCGACGCTGGTTGGGTCCAGCCCGCCCACATAATGCGCCCCCGCCTGCATCGCCTCGCGCATCAGCTTTTCAGAATTCGACAGCAGCAGACCGTGCTGCGGGAAGGCAACGATTTCACAGTCAAAACCTGGCTTACGGCGCGCCAGTACCGCCTGCAAATTTTCCAGGTTTTTCAGGCCGGAAACCGGCTCTATGTTGCAGTGGCTGCGGGCGATGGTGGACCCTTTGGACTGGATCAGGTCGATCAGCTTTTCGGCGCGTTCTTGCGTGTAAGGCTGTAATTCCGGCAGCAGCTTCTGCTCCAGGCGGATCATGTCCTGAATAGTGGTACCCGCCGGACGGTTCAGGGAGCGCCACGGGCCGCCATAGAAGGTTTTGTCCAGATGTATGTGCATGTCGCGCATCGCCGGGAGCATCAGCTTTTTGCCCGCGTCGAAGTGCGGCAGGGCCGCGTCGGCGTGGCTGTTGTTATCGCGCAGGGCGACGATTTTCCCGTCTTTGATCTCAAGCGTTTTCAGCTCGGTGCGGGTACTTGTCACCACGCTGCCGTCGAAGTTAAACCCGGCTTCCAGCAGCACGTTATCGAGATAGTAATGTTTTGCGGTGATGTTCATCGGTTTACCCGTCTCGCAGGTTGCCTTAGCAGAATCGGCAGCATACGCGACGGAACCCGTGGCGCCAAACAGCGCGCAGGCGGTAACCATTTTACCGCTCTGGCTAATAAACTCGCGGCGGCTTTTATTCTCACTCATCTTATCTTCCTTCGTTAACAATGTGGGTACCCGTTTCACCGCGCAGCGCTGCGGGCAGGCAGTCCGGCGAGGTGATGATCACGCGCCTGCCGCCATGGCGTAAAAATTCCAGCGAAGCGACGATTTTTGGCAACATGCTGCCCGCCGGGAAGTGGCCTTCATCCCTGTAGCGCGTCATCTGCGCCACGTTGACGGTATCCAGCGCCTGCTGGTTCGGCTTGCCGAAGTTCACGCACACTTTCTCCACGCCGGTGGTGATCACCAGCACGTCGGCGCCGATCTCGCGCGCCAGCAGCGCGGTGGAGAGATCTTTATCTATCACCGCGTCCACGCTCTGATAATCGCCCTGGTCACTGCGCACCACAGGAATGCCTCCGCCGCCTGCGCCGATCACCACAAATCCTTTCTGCGTCAGCGCCTTGATGGCATCCGCCTCGACAATGCGCCGCGGCTGCGGTGAAGCCACCACGCGGCGATAGCCCCGGCCTGAATCCTCGACAAAATGCCAGTCCGGATGCGCAAGTTGCAGATCGTCGCGCTGCGCCTCGCTGAAGAACGCGCCGATGGGTTTCGTCGGGTGCATAAAGCCAGGATCATTTTTATCCACCTCCACCTGCGTGACGACCGTGACCGCTTTTTGTTCCCCGCGCGCCGCCAGGCGGTTGTTGAGCGCCTGCTGGATCAGGTAGCCGATCCCACCCTGGGTATTTGCCACGCAGTTTGCCAGCGGGGTCAGCGGCAGCCCTTCCCGCTCGTGGGCGATCTCGGCGCGGCGCAGATCCAGCCCCACCTGAGGGCCGTTGCCGTGGGTGAGCACGATGTCATAGTCCGAGGCCAGCATTTCGAGCACCGACTCAGCCACCGCTTTGACCGCCTGCGCCTGATGCTCAATCGACTGGCTGGCGTTGTCTTTGATAATGCTGTTGCCGCCGATGGCAACGACCATTAGCTCTTTCATTTTGTTTCCTTTAAAAGGTGCGTTCTGGCGCCCTCACCCTGGCCCTCTCCCACTGGGAGAGGGGGATTAACAGAGATATCGAGAACATGCTTCACCACAAACATCCCGCCCATCATCAGGTAGGCCGTAACGAACATCAGGGAACTGCCCTCGGCAAAGCCCACCACCGGGGCGTGGATCACGCCAAACAGCGCCAGCAGCGCGCCTCCTGCGGCGGCGACGGCCCCGCGCAGCGGTTTATTGATGATGGCGAAGATGGCGATACAGCCCCAGAGCATGCTGGCGAGCGGCGCGCCGTTGCCGAGATGCATCAGGCCTTCGTAGTAGATCCCCTTGCTGTGCAGCACGTCGGTGCCAATTTTCGCCGCGCTGGTCCCCGCCGCGCTCATCACGCTGTTCATCATGGTCAGCGCCCAGTTGGCAATCCACGGGAACAGGCAGATGAAGATGACGGGCACTTCCACTTTCGGGGTTTCCCTCACCACCTGGTTGGCGGTGACGACGCCGATAAACACCAGAATCGGCACGATGGCGGTCATCGGTATGATGGCGAGCATAAAGGCCCCCAGCCCGAACAGCGGCACGATGAACATGGTCACGCCGGACGCCAGGGTGTAGCCGATGCTGGCGCCCATCGCTTTCCAGCCAGGATGGCCGACGTAGACCGTGACCGGGAACGGATTGCCCATCAGGCAGCCGAGCATGGAGGCCAGACCGTTCGCCAGCATTACCTTGCGGGTCGGGTATTCATCCCCCGCCGCATGGGCGCTTTCGATGTTCTCCAGGTCAAAGATGTAGTTCGCCAGCCCCAGCGGTACGGCGGACGCCAGATACGGCAGCGCATGCGGCAACCCCTGCATAAAGCTGTCCACATGCACTTCCGGCGGGTTAAAGCCGAAGGATGACATGGACGCTTTAATGGCATCCGGGCTTTGCAGGCCGGAGATCCACGCAAGCAGAGTACCGGCAATCAACAACAGCAGGCCGGTCGGGATGCGGGCGAAAATCGGCTTTTTACCGAACCAGTTAATGAAGATCAGCAGCAGGACGATAAACGACACGGTCGGCGCTTCGAACGCCTGCAACATCGGGTTCATCGCCAGCAGGAGCAGGCCAAGACCGGACAGGCACGACAGCAGCACGGTACGCGGGATCATCTTGCGGATGGTTTCCCCCAGGAAGGAACCGCCCGCGAGGATCATCGCTTCCACAAAGCACCACACCAGGCCAATCTGAATCGCGAAATCCGCATCGCCGGTTTGCTGGTAAACCGGCATTAAGACCAGGAAGGTCACGGTAAAAATCGACGGCGCGCTCGGGCCGGACGGCAGCGCGGTGACGTCCGTTCGTCCGGTGGCGCGCGCCATTTGCAGGCCAAACCACGTATAGCAAAGACTCGCCACCAGCACCGCCAGCCCGAAGGCTGGCGCGATGCGTCCATAAACAATCTCCTTCGGGATGCCGACGACAAAAATGAGCAACCCCATCATGGTCAGCAAATTGGTCAGGTTGTTGGTCATCAACCCGAAATAAGCTGCCCAGTCACCTCTTTTCCACTCCAGTTTCATGTTTTTCATGGATGCATACCTTATAGAACGTAGCGATCGCGGAAGGTTAACAGCGCCTTTTCAAAACAGCTAAACGGCGGGTGAACGATGCCCGCCCCAATCATGCCGATACCGGCGTCCTTATGGGCAATGGCGGTATTAATGACCGGCAGAATGCCGCTGCCCGCGACCTTCGTGATGTCGATGGCGGACGGGATGCCCATAAACGACAGCAGCGGAATGGTGACGTTCGGGTTTTCGCCGAGAGTGATTTCGCGCATCTGGCGGGAGAAATCGATGGCTTCCTCCACCGTGCCGCCCACCAGCGCCACGATTGCCGGTGCCGTCGCCATCGCAAAGCCGCCGATGCCGTAGGTTTCGGTAATCGCGCTGTCGCCGATATCCAGCCCGGAGTCTTCCGGCTTATAGCCCGCGAACATCGGGCCGATCACCTGCTGCGCCGGGCCGGTGAACCACTGCCCCGGCAGGCCGGAGACGCGCAGGCCGAACTCGTAGCCGTTGCGCGCCATGGTGGTGACGACGGTGCTGTACTCAATGCCGTGGGCGGCATCCAGCGCGGCCTTACACATTGCCATCCACGTCGGACCGGAGAAGTAGTCGCTGCTGGCGACAAACTCGAACACTTCACGCTGCTGCGCCACCGGATAGCCCGCCTGGATCAGCCCCGGCGTCAGCGCCTGAATAAGCAGCGTGGTGCCCGCGTTGTTGCGGTTGTGGCACTCGTCGCCCATGTGCAGCGCCTGGGCCAGCATCAGGCGCAGGTCGATTTCGCCGATAATCTTCATCGCGTCGCGCAGCATTGGGCCGAGCACGTCGCGCATCCAGTTCAGGCGGTCGATCACGCTCTGATCGTTGGCCCCCATGCGCAGGATCTTCGCCATCTGCTCGCTGAGGTTGGTGAAGGCGCGGTTGCCGTAGGTTTTGTTCTCAACGATGTGCATAAACATCGACGCGGAGGTGACGCCCGCCATAGAGCCCACACAGTCGTGCTCGTGGCACGGCGAGAAGGTGATCTTCCCTGAAGCCGCCAGCCTTGCGGCGTCCTCCAGATCCGTCGCCAGCCCTTCAAACACCAGCGCGCCGGTAACCGCGCCCTTCATCGCCCCGCACATGTTTTCCCAGGTAACAGGCGGACCGGCATGCAGAATGGTGGTGCGAGTCATGCCCGGCACCACGTTGATGGCCTGGTCATAGCCCACCAGCACCGGATGGGACTGAATAATGCGTTCAAGGGCAATGTTGTTCGCGGCGGCAATTTTCTCCGCCAGCGGTTTTTCCGCCAGCCGATCCAGCGCGTCCACCACCTGCATATTGCCCTGCCCCGGCGGCGTCCAGTCGAGCTGGGTCACGGGAACGTGCTGTTTTTTGAGGTCGTCGCTGAACATCGCAATCCCGACATTAATCACGTTCAGCGGTTGGTTGAATAAGGTCGTCATTATGCTCTCTCCCCTTTGCAGACAAATTCGCGTGCCAGTAATCCGGTATTGGTGCTGCTGCTGGCCCAGATGACGCCTGCGTCGGTCAGCAGCTGGCACTGCTGGGCCAGCGACTGCGGATCCTGATCGGTGCCGAGCACGTAGCCGAGAATTTCCAGCGGACGGTTGTCGGCTTTCGCGATTGCCTGTGCCTCTTTGATCGCCTCGATCATCACCCCCACCGGATCCTCGTGTGCGCCAAAGCCCAGCACGAAGTCCATCACGATGACGCCCACCTGCGGATCGCGCGCCTCCTGTAGCAGGCGGCTGATGCGGTTGGTCGGGTCGATCATCGGGTGTGGTTTGCCGTTGGTGAAATCGTCGTCACCGAAATCAAGGAAGGTGTGGGCCTGGCTGACGCTGATGTCCTTCAGACGCCTGGCCGGATCCGGCTGGATGTTGCTGTAAACATCGTCAAACTTCTCCAGCGCGGCAAACATCGCTTCGTCGCACAGGGTGCCGCCGCAGAACAGGCCGCGAATGTACTTCTGCCGCGGCGTCAGGCGGGCGCGCACCTCTTCGATCAGCGGCCAGTTGAGGGGATGTAAATTCAGGGAGTCTTTTTTAATGCCGGTAAGCAGCACCGCTTTCAGGGCCGCCTCTTTGGTGCCACGAGCAAACTGCAAGCCGTCTTCATCGGCTGGCGGTTCGTTGCGGCCCAGGAAGCACACAACCACAGGCTTGCGGCAGGCGCGTGCCCGGGCCAGCACCTTCTCTGCCACCGCGGGTGCAGGCGGTTTGGAGATGAGCGCTATCACCCGGGTCGCGTCGTCCGCCTCCAGCATGTCGATGGCGTCGAGCATCATCAGGCCGCCAATCTTCTCGCTGAGATCGCGCCCGCCGGTGCCGATCAGCTGCGACACGCCGCCGCCGAACTCGTGAATGCGCACGCTCAGCTCCTGGCTACCGGTGCCGGAGGCGCCAACGATGCCAATCGGCCCGCGACGTACCGCGTTGGCAAAGCATAGCCCCGCGCCGTTGATAATGGCGGTGCCGCAGTCCGGCCCCATCATTAGCAATCCTTTGTCATGCGCCAGCTGCTTCAGCGCCAGCTCGTCGTCGAGCGACACATTATCGGAAAACAGCATCACGTTGAGATCGTTTTCCAGTGCCTGGCGCGCTTCGCGGGCGGCGAAGGTGCCGTTGACGGATATCACCGCAAGGTTGCTGTCCGGACGATGGGTTTTGGCGCTGGCAATTGTCGCGTAGCGTGCTTCATGGGAGCCAGCGCTCTCTTTACGCGTGAATAACGCTTCAATGGCGGCAAGGGTTTCCTCATTCGCCGCGTCGCCTTTAATAACGATCATCAGGTCGCCGTTTTTCGCGTCCGCTAATTCCGGCGTTAATAGCCCGAGGTTTTTTAATACCCCTTTGTTCATTTCCGTCGCCATCGCCACAAACGCCTGCTCGATGCCCGGCAATTTATTGGCTTTGGTGGAAACCGACATTAAGGAAACCGAATCGAAATACGTATTCTTTTTTATGACGATTTTGGTTGGCATTATTTTCACCTGTTTAAGATAAAAGGGGGCCGCCGTCGTGCTAAATGCACGTCGGTAACAATGCGTTTTTTGATTCACGGCCAGCCAGGGGAAGGCTGACCGAATGCGCTATGCGCCTGCCGCCAGCAGCAGGTCTGCGATCGCGTTGAAGCCTTTTTCCCGCGCCAGTTCGAGCGGGGTTTTGCCGTATTTATCAGTCATGTGCGGATTCGCGCCGTGATCCAGCAGCAGCTTCACAATTTCCTGCTGCTTTGCGCCGCCGTCGTTTAACACGATGGCCTCCAGCAGCGGCGTCCAGCCGACAAAATTGGTGTGGTTGACGTTAATGTCGGTTTTTTCCAGCAGCTCGCGCACGATTTCAACGTGCCCTTTTTCACTGGCAGGGGTAATGCCCACGCCGCCAAAGCGCGTCAGACGGTCGAGATCCGGATCCGCCGGAAGGACAATGCGCAGCAGGGTTAAATCATTGGTCAGGCAGCCGATCAGGAAGGGGTTAAAACAGGTCTGGTCCTGTTTATCAATATCCGCCCCGGCGGAAATTAAAAATTCCACACAGGCGTAATGCTTTTTCAGGCTGGCAATAATAATGGCGGTTCTTTTCTGGCGGTTGGTCGCGTTAATATCCACGCCTTTTTCCAGGCAGGCTTTTAGCGCGTCGATATTACCCTCTTCTGCCGCCAGCAAAAATTCTGTAACCAGTGCAGTTGCAGACATATTCAGACTCCCTATGTTTCACTTCTGATGACCTGAGAATAGCAACAGCCTGGTCATAAAAGAATCCGCTTAAAAATCATTCATCGACACGCAATTCATTGTTAAGTTAAATTCAACAGTCCGGCAAAAACGTGCGTCTGTGCAACCTTTTTCTTATGTTTTACCGCTTTTACGCGCCTCGGGCTGCATTATCCTTATGAATGAAAAAGCCTTACACAGCGCGGCTCTACGTAAAAACCCAGAACTGTGACCGACATCAACTATGATGTAACGCCGGTGTTAAAATATGTTCAAAACTGATGGTAACCAGGAGCCATAATATGAATTCCATCTTTACCGAAGAGAATTTGCTGGCCTTCACCACCGCGGCACGTTTTGGCAGTTTTAGCAAAGCGGCTGCCGAGCTGGGCGTGACCACTTCCGCCATCAGTTACACCATCAAACGTATGGAGACCGGGCTGGACGTGGTGCTGTTTGTACGCAACACGCGCAGCATTGAGCTGACCGAATCCGGTTTTTATTTTTATCGTAAAGCGACCGACCTGCTGAATGACTTTCATGCCATCAAGCGCGGGATTGATACCATTTCGCAGGGCATTGAGACGCGGGTGCGCATCTGCATTAATCAGCTTTTGTATACGCCACGCCATACCGCGCGTTTGCTCCAGGTGCTGAAAAAACAGTTTCCTACCTGCCAAATCACGGTGACGACCGAGGTGTATAACGGCGTCTGGGATTCCATCATTAATAATCAGGCCAACATCGCCATTGGCGCGCCGGATACGCTGCTGGATGGCGGAGGCATCGATTACACCGAGATAGGCGCGATCCGCTGGGTATTTGCCATCGCGCCCACGCATCCGCTGGCGTTCGCCCCGGAGCCCATTTCCGAAAGTCAGCTGCGTCTGTATCCCAATATCATGGTCGAGGACACCGCGCATACCATCAACAAGAAGGTCGGCTGGCTGCTTCACGGTCAGGAGGCGATTCTGGTACCGGACTTTAACACCAAGTGTCAGTGTCAGATCCTGGGGGAGGGTATTGGATTTTTACCGGAGTATATGACGCGTGAGGCGATGGAGGACGGGCTGCTGGTAAAGCGGCGAATCAATAATCCGCGCCAGGACTCGCGCATGCTGCTCGCCACGCAGCATGCGGCGACCGGTCAGGTCACGCGCTGGATCAAACAGCAGTTTGGCCCCGAGGGCGCGCTGACCCGGATCTACAGTGATCTATTGTGGCGTACCTAGCTTTTCGTCTGAACCCAAAACGCGTGGATAAGACCCGGGAAGTAACCCAGGATGGTCAGAAGGATGTTCAGGATAAACGCCCAGCCCAGTCCCTTGCCAAGCAGCACGCCCAGCGGCGGGAGAATAATCGTAAAAACAACGCGCCAAAAACCCATAAATAACTCCGTGCAAGCTAACCAATTGAAAATTATAAAAGACACTTCTCTAAGCGTAGCCAGTTTACGGGTAACTGCCATTCGTCTCTCGCGCTTTTACCTGCCTTTACCCTCTTTACACTGGCTGAAACCCTGCCTTAAATGCTCTACTGTTCTGAAATTGACCGTAAGGAAACACAATGTCTCTTCCTCTTATTTCGCCGCAGCAGGCAAACGCGCTTATTGCTGAAGGCGCCAAACTTATCGATATTCGCGACCCCGACGAGTATGCCCGCGAGCATATTCCAGCGGCGCACTCCATTCCGCTGGATTCGTTACCCGGCGGGCTTAACGCAGCGCCGGGAGAAACGGTGATTTTCCACTGTCAGTCTGGCGCAAGAACCGCAAACAATGATGCTCGTCTTGCCCGGGCAGCGTCCCCTGCGAACGCCTTTGTGGTTGAGGGAGGCATTCAGGGCTGGAAGCAGGCCGGGCTGCTGACCGTTGAAGATAAATCGCAGCCGCTTCCGCTGATGCGTCAGGTGCAGATCGCCGCCGGGCTGCTGATTCTCTGCGGCGTGGTGCTGGGTTACAGCGTCTCCAGCGGCTTTTTCCTGCTAAGCGGTTTTGTGGGCGCCGGGCTGCTGTTCGCCGGAGTGACAGGTTTTTGCGGTATGGCGCGACTGCTGAAAGTGATGCCGTGGAACCGACGTACCTGATAAGGGGTATCTGAAAGATTAGGCTGTACCCCGCCCCGGACGTGGGCTATGGTGAAGATCGTGACAATGATGAGGAGGTGCTATGTTTTCTGTCGGTGATTATGTCCAACCGCGTCAGGGCGGTCCGAAACTGAAAGTGCTCGAAGTAAATGGTGAAAACATTGTGGCCGTGCAGGCCACCAATGAGCAGGGCGAGAAATATCACCTGAAAGTGGCGGACGTAGTTCTGTACTCCGAAGAAGGTGACTTTGGCGTCTGCTAAGTCAATAATCGGGCGGAATACACCGCCCGAATAATCATCAGATCAGGAAATCATCCAGCGATTTACCGTTTGCCAGTGCGTTCGCAATTGGCTTTGGCGTACGTCCCTGACCGGTCCACGTTTTCTCTTCACCGTTCGCGTCGATGAAACGATATTTCGCCGCACGCGCTTTACGTTTTTTAGCCGGCTGGCCCGCATGAGCCAGTTCTCCGCCTAACAGATCGCTCGGGGAAATACCGTCTGCCTTCATCAGTTCCAGCAGAGCATTAATTTTATCCTGCTGTTCAGCGCGCTGGCGCTCTAATTCAGCCTGCTCGCTGCGTTTTTCTTCTGTGACAATCCGAACTTTTTCCAGCACTTCTTCCAGAACATCCATGGATAATTCACGCGCCAGCGCCCGGAGGGTACGGATATTATTAAGATTCTGTAACGTTAAAGCCATAATAATGAGAAACCTTTCTTCGTGTGTATAACATAAATCAAGCAACAGAATAATTGATTTTTGTTCTGATATCTACCCACTCTGTCGTTTTGACATTATTGTAAATGTTTTAGAATATCCCGTTAATATAACCCCGAATTACCTGTCAGTTTTAATGCGTAATATTCCGTCCTGCACCTGGTCAAAAATCCCTGTTTAAAGCCGTTCAAAAAACCGCCCGGCATCCTCCGAATAACAAACGTTATACGCTTGCTCAGATAAGCTAATAGTCTGATTTCGTTTAATAAAACGGTGGATGGGAAAGAAAATAACGACTCGCACAAAAAACAGCCAACTTTAGAGAATTTTATGGACAAAGCGTCCATAAATAAAAATTAATCACTACTTGTTAGTTAAAAGCCAGAGGGATACGCTATACACTCAAAACAAACCAACCTAAAGCACTAAACGCCGCAGGTAAAAACGCCACTTTTTTGTCCTGTTCGAGGAGTTCAGACATGTTCTCACCGCAGTCTCGCCTGCGCCATGCGGTAGCGGATACGTTCGCGATGGTCGTTTACTGTTCCGTCGTAAACATGCTGATTGAAATTTTCCTGTCCGGAATGACCTTTGAGCAGTCCCTCTCATCGCGCCTGGTGGCCATTCCGGTGAATATCATGATTGCCTGGCCGTACGGAATGTATCGCGATGCGGTGATGCGTTTCGCCCGGCGTATTAGCCCGGCAGGTTGGGTAAAAAACCTGGCGGACGTGCTGGCTTACGTGACGTTCCAGTCCCCGGTGTATGTGGTTATTTTGCTGACGGTGGGCGCAGACTGGCATCAAATCGCCGCCGCGGTAAGTTCAAATATCGTGGTATCTATGCTGATGGGTGCGGTGTACGGTTACTTCCTTGACTACTGCCGCCGCCTGTTTAAAGTCAGCCCTTATAGTCAGGCAAAAGCGTAAGATAAGGCGACTGGCTCATGCCAGTCGCTGAGTTATTGTACGTCGCCAAACAGCCCTTTCAGGAAACGCTCCAGCGCCATACGCGAGCTGAAACCGTGCGGAATACCATAATGTTCATGCGTCTCGCCGCCTAAATAGAGCGGAAATTGCTGATAATGATCGCAGGTTTTAATATCCGAGGCGGGCTCAGCAAATGACAGGCTTCTGTCTTTGAGTGTCGGGTGAATAATGAGAGCAGTACGCCCCATTCTTGCTTCACGATTGACGTAAACATAATTCTCACCACGGCGATATCCGTACGCTTTTGATGTTACCTCATCCATGGTGAACCCTTCTTTTTCAAGAACGCGCGCCACCTCATCGGGTCGTAAATACATATCTTTTCCTCATTATCATACCTGCCGGGCAACCTTACAGTATTCAGCATTAGCAGGGCTTTCAGAATATTCCATAAACTGCCCGATAAGCCGTGACTCGCTTCAGATATTACATTTCTGGACTAAACTAAACGGGAACACAAATTATGGAGGATCGTATGTTTAACAGACCGAACCGAAACGATATTAACGACGACACCCAGGATATTCGTAACGATGTCAGCCAATTAGCGGACACGCTGGAAGCCGTATTGAAATCCTGGGGCTCTGACGCGAAGGACGAAGCAGATGCCGCGAAACGTAAGGCTCAGTCTCTGCTGCGTGAAACGCGAGCAAGGATGAATGGCCGCTCACGTACCACTCAGGCGGCCTGCGATATGGCCAGCTGCGCCACCACCTTCGTACGTGAAAAACCGCTGTGTACGCTGGGAACGGTCGCGGCAGTCGGGATTTTTGTCGGCGCCCTGCTTAGCCTGCGTAAGTAAGCACGCGTTTTCAGCCCCGGTAGCCTCAGGCGCCGGGGCTTTTCTTTGCCTGAAAGCCTGAAAAACCCGCGCAGTTCGCCCTGCCCCGCCAGGCTCATCATTGGGGCCTTATCAATCTGAATTTCCCATATCTTGTGTGGTTGAAAGTTATCTCAACTACATCTAGTATTCCCTTTAGCAAGACAGACACAACATGACGCGTTTACTCGCGCCGTTCTCTCATTCTAAATGGAAATACGAATCATGAGCATTATTATTTACACTCGTAACGATTGTGTTCAGTGCCACGCCACGAAACGGGCGATGGAGAGCCGCGGCGTGGCATTTGAGATGGTCAATATAGATCAGGTGCCTGACGCGGCAGACACCCTGCGGGCGCAAGGTTTCCGTCAGCTTCCGGTTGTGGTTGCTGGCGACACCAGCTGGTCTGGCTTTCGTCCGGACATGATCAACCGCCTTGCCGCTCAGGGCGTCAGTGCATGAGCAGGCTGGTCTACTTTTCCAGCAGCTCGGAAAACACGCTTCGGTTTATGGAGCGTCTCGGGCTGCCCGCGATTCGCATTCCGCTGAACGAGCGGGAGCGTATTCAGGTAGACGAACCCTACATTCTGGTAGTGCCCAGCTATGGCGGTGGCGGCACCGCGGGGGCTGTGCCTCGTCAGGTGATCCGCTTTCTGAACGATCCCCATAACCGGCAGCTGATTCGCGGCGTGATCGCGGCAGGCAAT
The DNA here is from genome assembly GCF_014893445.1 of Enterobacter cloacae complex sp. P29RS. NCBI lineage: Bacteria > Pseudomonadati > Pseudomonadota > Gammaproteobacteria > Enterobacterales > Enterobacteriaceae > Enterobacter > Enterobacter cloacae complex sp. P29RS. Next base: position 101,949 of record NZ_JADBPZ010000002.1, read on the forward strand.
CGTAACTTCGGCGAGGCCTTTGCCCGCGCCGGGGATGTCATCTCTCAAAAATGCGGCGTGCCGTATCTCTATCGTTTTGAACTGATGGGGACACAGCAGGACGTAGAGAACGTGCGTAAAGGAGTGAACGAATTTTGGCAACGACAACCGCAGAGCGCGTGATTCAGGCGACGCCGGATTACCATGCATTAAACGCCATGCTAAACCTCTATGACCGGGAGGGGCGCATTCAGTTTGGCAAAGATCGTGAGGCGGTGGACGCCTTTTTTGCCGCTCATGTACGCCCGAACAGCGTCGTCTTTGGCAGCCAGCAGGAACGTCTCGACTGGCTGGTAAAAGAGGGTTATTACGAAGAGCGTGTCCTGACCCGCTACGACCGCGCCTTCGCGGTGGCATTGTTTGAACGGGCGCACGCCAGCGGTTTTCGCTTCCAGACGTTTCTCGGCGCGTGGAAGTATTACACCAGCTACACCCTGAAAACCTTCGACGGCAAACGCTATTTAGAAAGCTTTGAAGATCGGGTGGTGATGGTAGCCCTGACGCTGGCGCAGGGCGATGAAGCCCTGGCCGAAAGGCTGACGGAGGAGATCCTCTCAGGCCGCTTCCAGCCTGCCACGCCAACCTTCCTTAACTGCGGCAAAGCCCAGCGCGGCGAGCTGGTCTCCTGCTTCCTGCTGCGTATTGAAGACAATATGGAGTCGATTGGCCGTGCGGTAAATTCGGCGCTACAGCTTTCGAAACGCGGCGGCGGCGTGGCATTTCTGCTTTCGAACCTGCGGGAAGCGGGCGCGCCGATCAAGCGCATCGAAAATCAGTCCTCCGGCGTCATCCCGGTGATGAAGATGCTGGAAGATGCTTTCTCATACGCCAACCAGCTTGGCGCACGTCAGGGCGCGGGTGCGGTTTATCTGCACGCGCATCATCCGGACATTCTGCGCTTTCTGGATACCAAACGTGAAAACGCCGACGAAAAGATCCGCATTAAAACCCTGTCGCTCGGCGTGGTGATCCCGGATATCACGTTTAAGCTGGCCAAAGAAAATGCCGACATGGCGCTTTTCTCACCGTATGACGTTGAGCGTATCTACGGCAAAGCTTTTGGCGATGTGGCCATCAGCGAACTGTATGACGAACTGGTGACGGACGAGCGCATTCGTAAGAAATACATTAACGCCCGCGACTTTTTCCAGACGCTTGCCGAAATTCAGTTTGAGTCCGGGTACCCGTACATCATGTACGAGGATACGGTGAACCGCGCCAACCCGATTGCCGGGCGCATCAACATGAGCAATCTGTGCTCGGAGATTTTGCAGGTCAACAGCGCGTCCAGTTACGACGAGAACCTCGACTACGCGGATATCGGCAAAGATATCTCCTGCAATCTCGGTTCGCTGAATATTGCCCACACCATGGATTCCCCCGATTTTGGCCGCACGGTAGAGACCGCCATTCGCGGGCTGACGGCGGTATCGGACATGAGCCACATCCGCAGCGTACCGTCCATTGAGGCGGGCAACGCCGCGTCGCATGCCATCGGCCTTGGGCAGATGAACCTGCACGGCTATCTGGCGCGGGAGGGTATCGCCTACGGCAGCCCGGAAGGGCTGGATTTCACCAACCTTTATTTCTATACCATCACCTGGCATGCGCTGCATACCTCAATGATGCTGGCGCGCGAACGCAACCAGCGGTTCGCAGGCTTTGAGCAGTCCCGCTACGCCAGTGGAGAGTATTTCAGCCAGTATCTGGAAGGCGACTGGCAGCCGAAAACCGAAAAAGTACGCGCGCTTTTCGACCGCGCCGGCATTACCCTGCCGACGCGTGAGATGTGGCAACAGCTGCGTGAGGATGTGATGCACTACGGCATCTATAACCAGAACCTTCAGGCGGTTCCTCCAACCGGCTCCATTTCCTATATAAATCATGCCACGTCGAGCATCCATCCGATCGTGTCGAAGATTGAAATCCGCAAGGAAGGCAAAACCGGACGCGTCTACTACCCTGCCCCGTTTATGACTAACGAGAATCTGGCTCTGTACCAGGACGCCTATGAGATCGGCCCGGAAAAGATCATTGATACCTACGCCGAGGCGACCAGACATGTGGACCAGGGGCTGTCGCTGACGCTCTTCTTCCCGGACACCGCCACCACGCGGGACATCAATAAAGCGCAGATCTACGCCTGGAAGAGAGGCATCAAAACGCTGTACTACATTCGCCTGCGCCAGCTCGCGCTGGAAGGTACCGAAATTGAAGGCTGCGTGTCCTGCGCGCTGTAAGGAGAAAGGATGAAACTGTCACGCGTAAGCGCCGTTAACTGGAACAAAATTCTGGATGATAAAGACCTGGAGGTCTGGAACCGCCTGACCAGCAACTTCTGGCTGCCGGAAAAGGTACCGCTCTCCAACGATATTCCGGCCTGGCAAACCCTGAGCCATGCCGAGCAGCAGCTGACAATCCGCGTCTTTACCGGCCTGACGCTGCTGGACACCATTCAGAATACCGTGGGTGCGCCCGCGCTGATGAGTGATGCGCTGACCCCGCACGAAGAGGCGGTAATGTCGAATATCAGCTTTATGGAGGCGGTCCATGCCCGCTCTTACAGCTCGATTTTCTCCACCCTGTGCCAGACCAGAGACGTGGACGCGGCCTACGCCTGGAGCGAAGAGAGCGCGTCATTGCAGCGCAAGGCAGATCTGGTGCTGGAATATTACCGGGCCGACGAGCCGCTGAAGAAGAAGATCGCCAGCGTGTTCCTGGAATCTTTTCTCTTCTATTCCGGCTTCTGGCTGCCCATGTACTGGTCGAGCCGGGGCAAGCTCACTAATACCGCCGATTTGATTCGCCTCATCATCCGCGATGAAGCGGTACACGGGTATTACATCGGCTATAAGTACCAGAAAGGACTGGAGAAAGTCACCCCGGAAAAACGCGAGGAACTCAAAGGTTTTGCCCTCGATTTACTGATGGATCTGTATGACAACGAGCTGAGCTATACCGAGGAGCTGTACGCCGGAACGGGCTGGGAAGAGGACGTAAAAGCCTTCCTCTGCTACAACGCCAACAAGGCGCTGATGAACCTGGGCTACGACGCGTTATTCCCACCGGAAATGGCGGAAGTGAACCCGGCGATCCTCGCGGCGCTGTCGCCCAACGCCGATGAAAACCACGACTTCTTTTCCGGGTCCGGCTCGTCGTACGTGATGGGTAAAGCGGTGGAGACGCAAGACGAGGACTGGGATTTTTAATGAATGAATTAACGTTCATTAATTAACTCTACATTTCATTATTTCCAGCCGAATATTCCACTACGTACTACACTGTAATTTCCCCTTCATATTCGCCTGAATCACACCGATTCAGGCGAAATTCTCCCATGCAGTAGCAAAAAATTGAGAAAAATTCAAAGCGCCCTCAGCCCTTTATTCATGGGAAATTCAGCCGTTTCGCTTGCTGTAAAATTCCGACCTCAGGCAGGCCCAGGGTTGTCTCAGATTCTGAGTATGTTAGGGTAATGCCAGTTAACTATTTACCATGGTAATCATATCGACATAAACAAATAACAGGACACTCTCTATTGCATGGCAATTAAATTAGAAGTGAAAAATCTTTATAAAGTATTTGGCGAGCACCCGCAGCGTGCTTTCAAATATATTGAGAAAGGCCTTTCGAAAGAGCAAATTCTGGAAAAAACCGGGCTATCGCTTGGCGTTAAAGACGCCAGTCTGGCCATTGAAGAAGGCGAGATTTTTGTCATCATGGGATTATCCGGTTCGGGTAAATCCACTATGGTTCGCCTTCTCAATCGCCTGATTGAACCCACCCGCGGACAGGTGCTGATTGACGGCGTTGATATCGCCAGAATATCAGACGCGGAACTCCGCGAGGTGCGCAGAAAGAAAATTGCGATGGTGTTTCAGTCATTTGCACTGATGCCGCACATGACGGTACTCGATAATACCGCCTTTGGCATGGAGTTAGCCGGCACGCCCGCTCAGGAACGTCAGGAAAAAGCCCTTGATGCACTGCGTCAGGTCGGGCTGGAAAATTATGCTCATGCGTATCCGGATGAGCTCTCTGGCGGTATGCGTCAGCGCGTGGGATTAGCGCGCGCATTAGCGATTAATCCGGATATTTTATTAATGGACGAAGCCTTCTCGGCGCTCGATCCCTTAATTCGCACCGAGATGCAGGATGAGCTGGTAAAATTACAGGCCAAACATCAGCGCACCATTGTTTTTATTTCTCACGATCTGGATGAAGCCATGCGTATTGGCGACCGTATCGCCATTATGCAAAATGGTGAAGTGGTGCAGGTCGGCACACCGGATGAAATTCTCAATAATCCGGCGAATGATTATGTGCGCACCTTCTTCCGCGGCGTGGATATTAGCCACGTATTCAGTGCGAAAGATATTGCCCGTCGAACACCAAACGGCATTATTCGAAAAACGCCAGGTTTTGGTCCGCGCTCCGCGCTGAAGCTGTTGCAGGACGAAGACCGTGAATACGGTTATCTGGTTGAACGCGGCAATAAATTTGTCGGCGTTGTCTCCATCGACTCCCTGAAAACCGCCCTGAGCGAAAACCAGGGAATCGATGCGGCGTTGATTGACGCTCCGCTTGCCGTGGACGCCGAAACGCCGCTCAGCGAGTTGCTCTCTCACGTGGGTCAGGCGCCGTGCGCCGTGCCGGTTGTCGGTGAAGAACAACAGTACATTGGCATCATCTCAAAACGGATGCTGCTACAGGCTTTAGATCGCGAGGGGACAAACAATGGCTGATCAATCAAACCCATGGGGCACCACTGAAGCAGCGGACAGCGCGGCGCAATCTGCCGATGCGTGGGGGTCGACGCCTGCGCCTGCCGATGGCGGCGGCGCGGCAGACTGGCTCAACAGCGCACCGGCGCCTGCCCCAGAGCATTTCAATATTATGGATCCGTTCCACAAGACGCTGATCCCGCTGGATAGCTGGGTAACGGAGGGGATCGACTGGGTCGTTACCCACTTCCGTCCGGTGTTCCAGGGGATCCGCATCCCGGTGGATTACATCCTGAACGGCTTCCAGCAGCTGATGCTGGGCATGCCCGCGCCGGTGGCGATTATCCTGTTCTCGCTAATCGCATGGCAGTTCGGCAGCGCGGGTATGGGGATCGCCACGCTGATCTCCCTGATTGCCATCGGCGCGATTGGCGCGTGGTCTCAGGCGATGATCACCCTGGCGCTGGTGCTGACCGCCCTGCTGTTCTGCGTGGCGATCGGCCTGCCGATGGGGATCTGGCTGGCGCGCAGCCCCCGGGCCGCAAAAATTATCCGCCCGCTGCTGGATGCGATGCAGACCACGCCAGCGTTCGTTTACCTGGTGCCTATCGTGATGCTGTTCGGCATCGGTAACGTACCGGGGGTGGTCGTGACCATTATCTTTGCCCTGCCGCCGATTATTCGCCTGACCATTCTGGGCATTAACCAGGTGCCTGCGGATCTGATAGAGGCATCACGCTCGTTTGGCGCCAGCCCACGTCAGATGCTGTTTAAGGTTCAGCTTCCGCTGGCGATGCCGACCATTATGGCAGGTGTTAACCAGACGCTGATGCTGGCGCTGTCGATGGTGGTGATCGCCTCAATGATTGCCGTTGGTGGGTTAGGTCAGATGGTACTGCGCGGCATTGGCCGTCTCGATATGGGGCTGGCGACCGTCGGCGGCGTCGGGATTGTGATCCTCGCCATCATTCTTGACCGCCTGACCCAGGCTGTCGGTCGTGATTCACGCAGTCGCGGCAACCGTCGCTGGTATACCACCGGCCCTGTCGGGTTACTCACCCGCCCATTCACAAAATAAGGAACAACGATGCGACATAACGTACTTTTTGCCACAGCGTTTGCGACCCTTGTCTCCACCAGCGCAGTTGCCGCTGACCTGCCGGGCAAAGGCATTACCGTGCAGCCGGTGCAGAGCACCATTTCGGAAGAGTCCTTCCAGACCCAGATTGTCAGCCGTGCGCTGGAGAAACTGGGCTATACGGTGAATACCGCCAGTGAAGTGGATTACAACGTGGGCTATACCTCTATTGCCTCCGGCGATGCCACCTTTACCGCCGTGAACTGGCAGCCGCTGCACGACGATATGTATGCCGCCGCAGGCGGTGACAAGAAATTCTACCGCGAAGGCACCTTTGTGACCGGCGCTGCGCAGGGATATTTGATCGACAAGAAAACCGCCGATAAGTATCACATCACCAATATTGAACAGCTGAAAGATCCGAAGATCGCCAAACTCTTTGATACCAACGGTGACGGCAAAGCCGACATGATGGGCTGCTCGCCGGGCTGGGGCTGTGAAGCGGTGATTAACCACCAGAACAAAGCCTTCGATCTGGCGAAGACCGTCGACGTGAGCCACGGCAATTACTCTGCGATGATGGCCGATACCATCGCCCGCTTTAAAGAAGGCAAGCCGGTGATCTACTACACCTGGACGCCTTACTGGGTGAGCGACGTGCTGAAGCCGGGCAAAGACGTGGTGTGGTTGCAGGTGCCCTTCTCCTCCCTGCCGGGCGAGCAGAAAGATATCGACACCAAACTGCCAAACGGCATGAACTATGGCTTCCCGGTGAATACCATGCATATCGTGGCGAACAAAGCCTGGGCCGAGAAAAACCCGGCGGCGGCGAAGCTGTTCTCGGTGATGAAACTGCCGCTGGCAGACATTAACGCCCAGAACGCGATGATGCACGCGGGTAAATCATCCGAAGCAGATATCAAAGGCCACGTGGATGGCTGGATCAAAGCCCACCAGCAGCAGTTCGATGGCTGGGTGAAAGAGGCGCTTGAGGCGCAGAAGTAAAAATACTACCCCTCACCCTGCCCTCTCCCCAAAGGGGAGAGGGTGTATAAAATCCCCTCTCCCCTTTGGGGAGAGGGATAGGGTGAGGGGATCAAACCGCACCCAACCTAAACCGCACAATCCACCACGTAACAATCCCCCAACATTCACAATCATTGGTTATTATGTTTCCGGAAAAATAATCACTTAACTTACGATTCCTGAAACAAATGACAAAAACAACTCAAGGGCTTAGCCCCGCACTCATCCTTTTAATGTCCGTGGCAACGGGACTGGCCGTCGCCAGCAACTATTACGCGCAACCTCTGCTTGATACTATCGCGCGTGCTTTCGATCTTTCAGCCAGCTCCGCCGGCTTTATCGTCACCGCTGCGCAGCTCGGCTATGCGGCCGGGCTGCTGTTCCTGGTGCCATTAGGCGATATGTTTGAGCGCCGGATGCTTATCGTCTCCATGACGCTGCTGGCCGCAGGCGGGATGTTGATCACCGCCAGCAGCCAGTCGTTAACGATGATGATTATCGGTACCGCGCTGACGGGGCTGTTCTCGGTGGTGGCACAAATTCTGGTTCCCCTCGCGGCGACGTTGGCTTCCCTGGAAAAACGCGGCAAAGTGGTTGGCACTATTATGAGCGGCCTGCTGCTGGGCATCCTGCTGGCGCGAACCGTTGCCGGGCTGCTGGCGAGCCTCGGCGGCTGGCGCACCGTTTACTGGGTGGCAAGCGTGTTGATGGTTATCATGGCGCTGGCCCTGTGGCGCGGCCTGCCAAAGGTGAAGCAGGAGAATCACCTGAACTATCCGCAGCTCCTCGCCTCCGTTTTCAGCCTCTTCACCCGGGATAAACTCCTGCGCACACGCGCCGTTCTGGGGTGTCTCACCTTCGCCAACTTCAGCATCTTATGGACGTCGATGGCGTTTCTGCTCGCCGCGCCGCCGTTTAACTACTCAGAAGGCGTGATTGGCCTGTTCGGGCTGGCAGGCGCGGCTGGCGCACTGGGCGCGCGCCCGGCGGGTGGCCTGGCCGACAAAGGTAAATCTCATATGACCACCTCCGCAGGGCTGGTTTTACTCCTGCTCTCATGGGCGGCTATCTGGTACGGACACGTCTCAGTGCTGGCGCTAATTGTCGGTATTCTGGTACTCGACCTCACCGTGCAGGGCGTACATATCACCAACCAGACCGTGATTTACCGCGTGAAACCAGACGCCCGTAACCGTCTGACGGCCGGGTACATGACCAGCTACTTTATCGGCGGCGCGGCAGGCTCGCTAATCTCAGCCTCCGCCTGGCAGCATGCGGGCTGGACGGGCGTGTGCGCAATCGGCGCCATCGTGGCGGCGATAAATCTGCTGGTATGGTGGCGCGGCTATCACCGCCAGGAAGCAATTCACTAAGTTTTACATTGCTTTGGGCCCCCTGGGGTGTAAAGGGGGCCTGCATCTGTTAAGGTAACGGTAATCATTTATCCCAGAAATTTTACTGTGGGTGACATATTTACTACCGGCATGAATAGTTCAGACCCCAGTCCTCACATCCCCTCTTTCGCGGGTACACACCCCACACTTTCTGTGCTCACCGGGTCACGGATTTACCCGGCGCTTTCTGATGGTGACATACGTTTGGCGGATATAACCGCACAAATAATTCATTTACATTATTTGTCACTATCGTTACTATATCGGCTGTAATTAATGAGGTTATGCCCAAAATGGATAGTTCGTTTACGCCCATTGAACAAATGCTTAAGTTCCGCGCCAGTCGTCATGAGGACTTCCCATATCAGGAGATCCTGCTGACCCGCCTGTGCATGCACATGCAGGGTAAGCTGCTGGAAAATCGTAACAAGATGCTGAAAGCGCAAGGGATTAACGAGACGTTGTTTATGGCGTTGATTACGCTTGAGTCTCAGGAAAACCACAGCATTCAGCCGTCTGAACTGAGCTGCGCGCTGGGTTCATCCCGTACCAATGCAACCCGTATTGCTGATGAGCTGGAGAAGCGCGGCTGGATAGAGCGCCGTGAGAGCGATAACGATCGCCGCTGCCTGCATCTGCAACTGACCGAGAAAGGTCACGAATTCCTGCGCGAAGTGCTGCCACCGCAGCATAACTGCCTGCACCAGCTTTGGTCTGCCCTCAGCACCGCCGAGCGCGACCAGCTTGAGCACATTACTCGCAAGCTGCTCACCCGTCTGGACCAGATGGATGAAGATGGCGCCATTCTTGAGGCGCTGCGCTAACGCGACGATCCGCTCAACATTCCAGATTGCAAAAGAAAAACTGACAGGCCAGCACGTGAAACTGCTGGCCTTTCTGACAACAGGTCGGCTCAGCCGATGTGAAAATAAAAAGATCGTGGAGAACAACAATGAGCGCAAATGCGGAGAACACCCCCCCGCAGCAACCGGTCAACAAGAAGGGCAAACGTAAGAGCGCCCTTATTCTGCTGACCTTGCTCTTTATTATTATTGCCGTGGCATATGGGATCTATTGGTTTTTAGTCTTGCGTCATGTTGAAGAGACAGACGATGCATACGTGGCAGGGAATCAGGTTCAAATCATGGCGCAGGTGTCAGGCAGCGTGACGAAAGTCTGGGCTGACAACACCGACTTTGTGAAAAAAGGGGATGTGCTGGTCACGCTCGACCCGACCGACGCCCAACAGGCGTTTGAAAAAGCACAGACGGCGCTGGCCTCCAGCGTTCGCCAGACCCGCCAGCTGATGATCAACAGCAAACAGCTTCAGGCCAATATCGACGTGCAGAAAACGGCCCTGGCCCAGGCGCAGAGCGACCTCAAGCGTCGTGTTCCTCTCGGCACCGCCAACCTGATTGGCCGTGAAGAGTTGCAGCACGCACGCGATGCGGTGGCAAGCGCACAGGCGCAGCTGGACGTGGCGATCCAACAGTACAACGCCAACCAGGCGATGGTGCTGGGCACCTCTCTGGAAAACCAGCCGGCGGTGAAACAGGCGGCGACCGAAGTGCGTAACGCATGGCTTGCCCTGCAACGTACCAAAATCGTCAGCCCGATGACCGGTTACGTTTCCCGTCGTTCCGTGCAGCCGGGTGCACAAATTAGCACCACCACGCCGCTGATGGCGGTCGTTCCGGCGAACAACCTGTGGGTGGACGCGAACTTCAAAGAGACCCAGCTGGCGCATATGCGTATCGGCCAGACCGCAACCGTGGTCAGCGATATCTACGGTGATGACGTGAAGTACACCGGTAAAGTGGTCGGTCTGGACATGGGGACCGGCAGCGCGTTCAGCCTGCTGCCTGCACAGAACGCCACCGGCAACTGGATCAAAGTGGTACAGCGCTTGCCTGTGCGTATCGAGCTGGATCCTAAGCAGCTGGCAGACCATCCGCTGCGAATTGGCCTTTCCACGCTGGTGACGGTCGATACCGCCAACCGCGACGGTCAGATCCTCGCAAGCCAGGTGCGCAGCACGCCAGCTTATGAAAGTAACGCCCGTGAAATTAGCCTCGATCCGGTCAATAAGCTGATCGATGACATCGTGAAGGCAAACGCCGGTTAAGCCGAAGGTGAGCGTTATGCAACAGCAAAAGCCGCAAAAACCGCTTGAGGGGGCGCAGCTGGTCATTATGACCATTGCGCTGTCGCTGGCGACATTCATGCAGGTGCTGGACTCCACCATCGCAAACGTGGCGATCCCTACGATCGCCGGGAACCTTGGCTCATCGCTGAGCCAGGGGACCTGGGTCATTACCTCATTCGGGGTGGCGAACGCCATCTCTATTCCCATCACCGGCTGGCTGGCGAAGCGCGTCGGTGAAGTGAAGCTGTTCCTCTGGTCGACGATCCTGTTCGTGCTGGCCTCCTGGGCCTGCGGCATGTCCAGCAGCCTGACGATGCTGATTTTCTTCCGCGTCATCCAGGGGATTGTCGCCGGGCCGTTGATTCCGCTGTCGCAGAGTTTACTGCTGAACAACTATCCGCCCGCCAAGCGCTCCATCGCGCTCGCGCTGTGGTCGATGACGGTGATTGTCGCCCCAATTTGCGGGCCAATCCTCGGCGGCTATATCAGCGATAACTATCACTGGGGCTGGATCTTCTTCATCAACGTACCCATCGGTGCGCTGGTGGTGCTGATGACGCTACAGTCTCTGCGTGGTCGCGAAACGCGGACCGAACAGCGGCGGATCGACGGCATCGGGCTGGCACTGCTGGTTGTCGGCATCGGCAGCCTGCAAATCATGCTCGACCGCGGCAAAGAGCTGGACTGGTTCGCCTCTACGGAAATCATCGTGCTGACGGTGGTCGCCGTGGTTGCCATTAGCTTCCTGATTGTCTGGGAGCTGACGGACGAAAATCCGATAGTCGACCTCTCGCTGTTTAAATCGCGAAACTTCACCATCGGCTGCCTCTGTATCAGCCTCGCCTATATGCTCTACTTCGGCGCGATTGTTCTGCTGCCGCAGCTGTTGCAGGAGGTGTACGGCTATACCGCAACCTGGGCGGGGCTGGCCTCCGCGCCGGTGGGGTTAATTCCGGTTCTGCTGTCGCCGATTATTGGCCGTTTCGCCCATAAGCTCGACATGCGCAGGCTGGTGACGTTCAGCTTCATCATGTACGCCGTGTGCTTCTACTGGCGCGCGTATACGTTTGAACCGGGAATGGACTTTGGCGCCTCCGCGTGGCCGCAGTTTATTCAGGGCTTTGCTGTGGCGTGCTTCTTTATGCCACTGACCACCATTACGCTTTCCGGCTTGCCGCCTGAGCGGATGGCGGCGGCATCGAGCCTGTCGAACTTCACCCGTACGCTGGCGGGCTCCATCGGGACATCGATCACCACCACGCTGTGGACCAACCGGGAAGCGATGCACCACGCCCAGTTGACCGAAGCGGTGAACCCGTTCAACCCTAACGCTCAGCAGATGTATAGCCAGCTTGAGGGGATGGGGATGACGGAGCAGCAGGCGTCCGGCTGGCTTGCCCAGCAGATCACCAACCAGGGGCTGATTATCTCGGCAAACGAGATTTTCTGGATATCGGCGGGGATCTTCATCGTCCTGCTGGGGCTGGTGTGGTTTGCCAAACCACCGTTTGGTGCCGGTAGCGGGGGCGGTGGAGCGCACTAGCCCTGTGCACGGGTTGCCCGGTGGCGCTACGCTTACCGGGCCTACGAACGTAGGCCGGATAAGGCGTAGCCGCCATCCGGCAAAACACCGCACCGTGTCCAAAACGCGACAGCGATTGTCAGTTCCGATAAAGCAGCGCGCCTGAAATTGATTCATGAGAGTGAAAAGACAACAGGAGCGTACCATGCTGAACACACCCGCGCCACGCGCTGGCTCTCGACAGACTTACGTCGAAGTGAGCACGCCGAACGTCTATCTCGACCAGATCGAATATTTCTGCCACCACTTCAGCCGCCGCAGCGACGTCTGTATCAGCGTGCATCCGCAAAACGATCGCGATACCGGCGTCGCCAGCGCGGAGCTGGCCGTGGTTGTCGTCATCAGTATTGTAGGCCCGGTCAGCGAAGCGCCACCGGGCATCCACAGGCAAAATACTAAATGTGCAGTTCCTGAAGTTTTTCTTTTGGCAGGGCCAGCTCGTCGTTGCTGTTTACACGAACATCACGTTCGATGATATGGCGGGCAATCTCCTGAGCTTCTTCCAGAGAGTGCATCTGGTAAGTGCCACACTGGTAAACGTTCAGCTCTGGGATCTGGTTCTGCTCTTTCACCTTCAGCACGTCTTCCATGGCCGCTTTCCACGCATCCGCGACGCGTTTCTCTTCAGGCTGACCAATCAAGCTCATGTAGAAACCGGTGCGGCAGCCCATCGGAGAGATATCGATGATCTCCACGCCGTTGCCGTTCAGGTGGTCGCGCATGAATCCGGCGAAAAGGTGTTCCAGCGTGTGAATGCCTTTCTCTGGCATCACTTCTTTATTCGGCACGCAGAAGCGCAGGTCGAAAACGGTGATCGTGTCGCCGTGCGGCGTGTTCATGGTCTTCGCCACGCGGACTGCTGGTGCTTCCATACGGGTATGGTCGACAGTAAAGCTATCTAATAACGGCATACGTCACCTCCGATAGTGATTTTTTTTAAAATAAACTGAACTCTTCTACAGAATGCGCGTCTGAGTATATGAAAGACGCGCATTTGTTATCATCATCCCTGAATTCAGAGATGTATATTTTGGCCACAGCGATGTGGCCTTTTTCTTTTGGTTCAGGCCTGCTTCGCCAGAAACGCCTCAAACGACTCCGTATCCGCCGCTTCGACCTCTTTCTGACGCACAACGGACGCATCGCGCTCTGCCACAAAATCCGCTTCGCTCAGGATCTCTAACGGCTCCTGCATCAGCATCTCACGGTACTCCGCTGAGAGTGAACGCCCTGTGCCACCAATTCCCTGCTCAATCATAGAACGCAGAATACGTGCTGAGAATGTCAGTTCCGGGTTATCAAAGCTTTCAACCAGTTCGTCGCAGACCTTCTGGTAAGCTTCGCCGCCGTACACGCTATCCAGCGTCTGGGCTACGCGCTTCAGGTCATGGAACAGATCCTTCCCTACCTTAGACAGTGGGAACTGAGCCGTTTCACAGCCAATACCTAACGTCAGGCCCGGCTTGCGCCCTTCCAGAATCACGCGATTCCAGTTGGCACGGGTACACAGCAGTTCGTCGGAACTCATTTCCGGCGCATCCGCCAGTACGCACCAGACCATAAACAGGTCAAGGAAACGAACCTGCTGCTCGTCAACGCCAATCGGTGAGAACGGGTTGATATCCAGCGAGCGCACTTCAATGTATTCGATCCCGCCGCGCTGTAGCGCATCCGACGGCGTTTCACCGCTGCGCGTCACGCGCTTCGGACGAATCGGCGCATACAGTTCATTTTCAATCTGCAACACGTTGGTGTTAATTTGCAGGCGCTTGCCGTCTTTTTCGAGGCCGATTTTTTCGTACTCTTCCGACGGGGTTTTTATCGCCCGCTTCAAGCCTGCCACATATTCGTGCAGATCGTTAAACGTAATTCCGAGATTGCTTTGCGATTTATTGGTATAGCCAAGGTCGCTCAGGCGCAGGGAGGTCGCGTATGGCAGGTAATACATGCCACATTCGGTCTTCTCGAACGGTAGCGTGGTCGGTTTCCCTTGCAGGAACGAAGAACAGACGGCCGGTGAAGCGCCGAACAGATACGGAATAACCCAGCCAAAACGGTAGTAGTTGCGGATCAGGCGGAAGTAGCCCGCGGAGATCGCTTCTTTATCCGTTTCACCGCACTTCGCCTGCCAGAACGCCATCGGCAGAGAGAAATTGTAATGCACGCCAGAGATCGTCTGCATCAGTGCGCCGTAGCGATTTTTCAGTCCTTCGCGATACAGCGTTTTCAGCCGTCCAATATTCGAGGTGCCGTACTGAGCCAGCTCAATCTCCTGCCCCTGCTCGATATAGCACGGCATGCTGAGCGGCCACATACGCTCGTCGCCGAGGTTGCGGGCGGTGAAGCGATGCACGTCGCGCATGATCGTCAGCATATGATCAATATCACCGTCTACTGGCGTAATGAACTCCAGCAGCGCTTCGGCGAAATCGGTTGTGATCCATTTATGTGTCAGCGCCGAGCCTAACGCCTTCGGGTGTCCCGTAGTCGCTAAGCTACCATCCGCATTTACGCGCAGCGTTTCGCGCTCAAGCCCACGCTGAATCCCCTTCAGTGCCTGAGGGTGATTTTCCAGCCAGGCCAGCGCCTGTGATACGTCCGGGATCAATTTGACCTCCCGCCTGTCAAAAAATTGTCACTCAGCATAATTGTAATGGTTGACGATTGAAGGTCGCGAATTCATTCCACCAATTAGTGCCACCACGTCATACCCTGTAGTGTTACCCATGCCAGTAAAACATAGCGTAACGCCTTGCCAAGGCACAAAAAAAAGAGCACTGGTCCCCAGGAGATGCGCATCCATCCCGCCAGCAGACACAGTAAATCGCCTATTACAGGCATCCAGCTTAATAACAGCGTGGCAGCGCCATAGCGTTTTAGCCAGCCCACTGCCTTTTCCTGCCAGCGAGATTTTTCGCGTAGCGGAAAGAAACGTCCAAGAATAACGTTAGTCAGCCCTCCAAGGCTATTACCCATTGTTGCTATTAAGACCAGCAACCAGGGCTGACTCACGCCGGACAACAGCATCGCCACCAGCACCACTTCCGAATTCCCCGGTAAGAGGGTGGAGCTTAAAAAACTGCTGGCGAATAATGAAGCGAGTGACAGCGCGTCACTCACAGTAAGCGAACGTCCACCGCCGCCATTCCGGCATCACGCGCGGCCTGAATGCCAAAATCAGCATCTTCAAACACCACGCATTTTGCAGGTGGTACACCCATTAATTCTGCACAGCGCAGGAAGGTATCCGGTGCGGGTTTGTGATGTTTAACATGATCGGCGGCAACGACGGCAGAAAAATAGTGGCGCAGGCCAAGGTGTTTGAGTAGCGCTTCAGCAATCGCGCTCTCGCTGCCCGTACCGACAGACATAGGACGACGGCCGTGCCACTCCTTGACGACGTCAATGAGTGGTAAAGGCTGCACGGTGTCTAACAGTATGGCTTTTACCGCGTCGGTTTTTTCACGCGCGAGCTGGTGCGGGTCGAGATCGGCCTGATTCAGCTCAATCACGGCCTGTGCGATACGCCAGGTGGGCGATCCGTTGAGGGCAATCATCGCCTGTAAATCGAAGCGCATACCGTAACGGCCCAGGACTTCGGTCCAGGCCTGACGATGCGTGGGTTCGGTATCCAGGAGGGTGCCGTCCATGTCGAAGATCAAACCGTCATACTGTGCGTACATCGTGCTCTCGCTAAACGATTAACAAAGCATTACTTTATCGTAAAAGGGGATTTTTGTCGCTGATTGCGAAGTGATAACAATGAGAGTGATTAAGAACTAAACATCGAAGGGGATCACAAGAAGAGATGGTGCATCCGGGAGGATTCGAACCTCCGACCGCTCGGTTCGTAGCCGAGTACTCTATCCAGCTGAGCTACGGATGCATCGGGATTTGCTGCTGTACTTCTCGATACTCATATCACTTCAAAAGCAATATGAATTAAAAAATGGTGCATCCGGGAGGATTCGAACCTCCGACCGCTCGGTTCGTAGCCGAGTACTCTATCCAGCTGAGCTACGGATGCATCGGGATTTACTACTGTACTTCTCGATACTCATATCACTTCAAAAGCAATATGAAGTAATAAATGGTGCATCCGGGAGGATTCGAACCTCCGACCGCTCGGTTCGTAGCCGAGTACTCTATCCAGCTGAGCTACGGATGCATCGGGATTTACTACTGTACTGCTCGATATTCATATCACTTCGAAAGCAATATGAAGTAATAGATGGTGCATCCGGGAGGATTCGAACCTCCGACCGCTCGGTTCGTAGCCGAGTACTCTATCCAGCTGAGCTACGGATGCAAAATGGCGGTGAGGCGGGGATTCGAACCCCGGATGCAGCTTTTGACCGCATACTCCCTTAGCAGGGGAGCGCCTTCAGCCTCTCGGCCACCTCACCACACAACGCCTCTTTCGAGTGCTTCGAGCAACTCGTTAAGAGCTTCTCGTCGCTGCGTGGCGCATATATTACTTTCTGGGACTTATAAGTCAAACAATTTTCCACATGCTTTTTTCGTTTGCACAATTCGCACCCAATTCGCATGTAAAAGCCGCAAAGAGAGTGTTTTATAAGCGGATTTTGCAGGCATCTTCACAGAATTGTGTTGAGAGAAGCGCGTCTTTTGGATGAGATAAGATTATGAGAGTGGTCAAAAACGAAGCGTTTGAAATAGAACGGTAACTTTATGCAGGAAAAATAGCAGGAGGGTTGCGTCTCGCCCGACAGCGAGACGCGACAATATCAGTAACTGGACTGCTGGGATTTTTCAGCCTGGATACGCTGGTAGATCTCTTCACGGTGGACAGATACTTCTTTAGGAGCGTTAACACCAATACGTACCTGGTTACCCTTTACCCCTAAAACTGTCACGGTGACCTCATCCCCAATCATGAGGGTCTCACCAACTCGACGAGTCAGAATCAGCATTCTTTGCTCCTTGAAAGATTAAAAGAGTCGGGTCTCTTGTATCCCGGCATTATCCATCATATAACGCCAAAAAGTAAGCGATGACAAACACGTAAAGTGTAAGCAGTCACGGCATCACATTCTGTTAAACGTAAGTTTAGCCGATATACACAAACTCAACCTGACTTTATCGTTATCGATAGCGCAGTGAGCAAGACGCCATAACGTTACCGCTATGGCGTCTGCTTGTGCTTTGTAGTTATTACAGTTTCGCGCTTACCCAGCTTTCAACGCTGGCTAATGCCGCGGGAAGTGCCGCCGCATCCGTACCACCGGCTTGCGCCATGTCCGGACGACCGCCACCTTTGCCACCCACCTGCTGGGCGACCATGCCAATCAGTTCCCCTGCTTTGACACGATCCGTCACATCCTTAGAGACGCCCGCAATCAGAGAAACCTTACCCTCTGCGACCGTTGCCAGCACGATAACCGTCGAACCAAGCTGGTTCTTCAGATCGTCGACCATGGTACGCAGCATCTTAGGCTCAACGCCCGCCAGATCGCTGACCAGCAGTTTGACGCCCTTAATGTCTACCGCTTTGCTGGAGAGGTTTGCGCTCTCCTGCGCCGCAGCCTGTTCTTTCAGCTGCTGGAGTTCTTTTTCCAACTGACGGGTACGATCCAGCGCGACACGCACTTTTTCGCCCAGGTTCTGACTATCGCCTTTCAGCAGCTGCGCGATCTCGAGCAGCTGGTCGCTCTGCGCATGCAGGCTGGCAATCGCGCCTTCCCCGGTCACCGCCTCAATACGACGCACGCCTGCCGCCGTCCCCGACTCGGAAACGATGCGGAACAAGCCGATGTCACCGGTGCGGGATGCGTGAGTACCGCCACACAGTTCGGTAGAGAAGTCGCCCATGCTCAGCACGCGAACGCGGTCGTCATATTTCTCGCCAAACAGCGCCATCGCACCTTTCTTCTTCGCTGCCTCAAGATCCATGATGTGGGTTTCGATTGGCAGGTTACGGCGGATCTGGGCATTCACCAGGTCTTCCACCGCACGAATTTCAGACGGCTTCATCGCTTCAAAATGCGAGAAGTCGAAACGCAGCACTTTGTCGTTAACCAGAGAACCTTTCTGTGCAACGTGCGTACCCAGCACTTCGCGCAGGGCTGCGTGCATCAGGTGGGTTGCCGAGTGGTTCAGACGGATGCGCGCGCGGCGAGCTTCGTCAACGTTGGCCTGAACGCCCTCGCCCACTTTCAGAGAACCGGAAACCAGTTTGCCCTGGTGACCAATTGCCTGACCGTATTTCTGGGTATCGCTTACGCTGAAGCTGAAGCCATTGCCTTTCAGTTCGCCTTTATCGCCAACCTGGCCGCCGGATTCCGCATAGAACGGTGTTTTATCCAGGATAACAACCGCGTCCTGACCTGCGCTAATGCTGTCTACGGCTTTACCGTCAACAAACAGCGCGGTCACGTTGCTGGTCAGAGCCAGCTCTTCGTAGCCTTTAAATTCAGACGCGCTATCAACGCGAATCATCGCGTTGTAGTCCGCGCCAAAACCGCTGGATTCACGCGCACGACGACGCTGCTCTTCCATTGCGGCTTCAAAGCCTGCTTCGTCAACTTTGATGTTGCGCTCGCGGCAAACGTCCGCCGTCAGGTCAACCGGGAAGCCATAGGTGTCGTACAGGCGGAAAGCGGTTTCGCCATCCAGCGTGTCGCCCTTGAGTTTCGCCAGCTCGTCGTCCAGCAGCGCCAGTCCGCGCTCCAGCGTACGGGCAAACTGCTCTTCTTCGGTTTTCAGAACCTGTTCAACTTGCGCCTGCTGGCGTTTCAGCTCGTCACCGGCAGAGCCCATCACGCCAATCAGTGGCCCAACGAGTTTATAGAAGAAGGTGTCCTTCGCGCCCAGCATGTTGCCATGACGGATCGCACGACGAATGATACGACGCAGCACATAGCCACGGTTTTCATTCGACGGGATAACGCCGTCAGCAATCAGGAACGCACAAGAACGAATATGGTCTGCGATAACGCGCAGTGATTTGTTGTTCAGATCGGTTGCGCCCGTCACTTCGGCAACGGCTTTGATCAGGGTGCTGAACAGGTCAATCTCATAGTTGGAGTTAACGTGTTGCAGAACGGCCGCGATACGCTCAAGACCCATACCGGTATCTACGGACGGTTTTGGCAGCGGCTCCATGGTGCCGTCGGCCTGACGGTTGAACTGCATGAAGACGATGTTCCAGATCTCAATGTAGCGATCGCCATCTTCTTCCGCGCTTCCCGGAGGGCCGCCCCAGATGTGGTCACCATGATCGTAGAAGATCTCGGTGCATGGACCGCAAGGGCCGGTGTCACCCATCTGCCAGAAGTTATCAGACGCGTAAGGCGCGCCTTTGTTGTCACCGATACGGATGATACGTTCGCGAGGGATACCCACTTCTTTTTCCCAGATGTCGAACGCTTCGTCATCGGTCTCATACACGGTCACCCACAGACGCTCTTTCGGCAGATTAAACCAGTTTTCACCGGTCAGCAGTTCCCACGCATATTGAATGGCGTCGTGTTTGAAGTAGTCGCCGAAGCTGAAGTTACCCAGCATTTCGAAGAAAGTGTGGTGGCGCGCGGTGTAACCGACGTTTTCCAGATCGTTGTGTTTACCGCCCGCACGCACGCAACGCTGTGAGGTTGTGGCGCGGGAATAATTACGCTTGTCGAGACCAAGGAACACATCCTTGAACTGGTTCATCCCGGCGTTGGTAAACAGCAGAGTCGGGTCATTGTTCGGTACCAGGGAGCTGCTGGCAACAACCTGGTGTCCCTTACTATGGAAAAAATCGAGAAACGCCTGACGGATCTCAGCGGTGCTCTTGCTCATAATTATCCTGAAATCAAGCTAACGAAATGTCGCAGCAGATCTGTATCTGTAAACAGTTGGACGGACCAGCTACTGGAAAAAGTGGGAATAAGATAAGTTTTCTTTAGTGGGAAGTAAAATCCCGCATGCGTTCAATCGGTAAAATTACGCCAGATATCCTGAATATCTTCCATCAGGAAGCCGCGGTAGAGCAAAAAGCGCTGGATTTTAACTTTTTCTGAAAATTCACGCGGCAGCGGCTCACCGTACTTTCGTACCGCCTGCTCACGCGCCAGTTCGCACCAGTCGATTTCACTTTCGCGCATGGCTTTTTCAATCGATTCACGGGCTACACCTTTCTGGTTCAGCTCCTGGCGGATACGCGCTGGCCCATAGCCTTTACGACCACGGCTGGCAAGAAAGCGAGCGGCAAAACGGCCGTCATCCAGATAGTGATGCTCGTAGCACCAGGCAACCACGCGGTCATAATCTTCCGCGGTGGCATCAATGTCTTCCGGACCGTTTTTGCTCATGACGGGCGCTGACAGTTTCCGCCGCAGCTCCTGTTCACTATGGTCACGCACGGCAAGAATACGCACGGCCCGATCCAGCAAGCGTGAGTAGGCTGGTCGGCGTGATGTCGGTTCACTCATAAAAAACCTGTCGATTCAGAAATGCAAAAAGGGCCGCATCAGCAGCCCTTCATTTTTATCCGAGAGGATTAAAAGTCTTCGTTGGTTTCTTCAGCATCCGCGCCGTCGACCACGAAATCAGGTTTAGAGTCCTGGTTGCTCAGCAGGAGTTCACGCACCTTCTTCTCAATCTCTTTCGCCGCCGCCGGGTTCTCTTTCAGCCAGGAGATAGCATTCGCTTTACCCTGACCAATCTTGTCACCGTTGTAGCTGTACCATGCGCCCGCTTTTTCAATCAGCTTCTCTTTCACGCCCAGGTCAACCAGCTCGCCGAGGAAGTTGATACCTTCGCCGTAGAGGATCTGGAATTCAGCCTGTTTGAACGGTGCTGCGATTTTGTTCTTCACAACCTTCACGCGGGTTTCGCTACCGACGACGTTATCCCCCTCTTTCACCGCGCCGATACGGCGGATATCCAGACGGACAGAAGCGTAGAATTTCAGAGCGTTACCGCCGGTGGTGGTTTCCGGGTTACCGAACATTACACCAATTTTCATACGGATCTGGTTGATAAAGATCAGCAGCGTATTGGACTGCTTCAGGTTACCCGCCAGCTTACGCATCGCCTGGCTCATCATACGTGCCGCGAGGCCCATGTGAGAGTCACCGATTTCACCTTCAATTTCCGCTTTTGGCGTCAGCGCCGCAACGGAGTCGACGATGATCACGTCAACCGCACCTGAGCGCGCCAGCGCGTCACAAATTTCCAGGGCCTGCTCGCCGGTGTCCGGCTGTGAGCACAGCAGGTTGTCGATATCAACGCCCAGTTTACGGGCATAGACCGGGTCCAGCGCGTGCTCGGCATCGATAAACGCACAGGTTTTACCTTCGCGCTGTGCCGCCGCAACAACCTGCAACGTCAGGGTGGTTTTACCCGAGGATTCCGGACCGTAGATTTCTACGATACGGCCCATCGGCAAACCGCCAGCACCCAGTGCGATATCAAGAGAAAGCGAACCAGTGGAGATAGTTTCCACGTCCATGGAACGGTCTTCACCCAGGCGCATGATGGAGCCTTTACCGAATTGCTTTTCGATCTGGCCCAGTGCTGCCGCCAACGCTTTCTGTTTGTTTTCGTCGATAGCCATTATTACTCCTGTCATGCCGGGAGAAGCAACTGCGCTTCACCATGGACTTCTGTTCTGTTGAGGCAATTATACTGTATAGTCATACAGTATCAAGTATTTTGTAGAAATTGTTGCCAGAGCGTTTTTAACGCGTATTCCGTTGCCTGACGACGCACGCTTTCGCGATCGCCGCTGAAGCATTCCCGGCGAGTGATCCCTTCACCTTTTGAGGTGGCAAAGCCAAACCAGACGGTGCCGACAGGCTTCACGTCGCTGCCGCCGTCCGGCCCCGCGATACCGCTGATGGAGATAGCGTAATCTGCGCGCGCCTCTTTCAGCGCGCCAATCGCCATTTCGATCACCACCGGCTCGCTGACCGCGCCATGCTGCTCAAGCGTGGCTTCACGCACGCCAATCATCTGCGCTTTAGCCTCGTTACTGTAGGTCACAAAGCCGCGTTCAAACCAGGCGGAACTGCCAGCAATATCGGTAATTGCTTTCGCCACCCAGCCGCCGGTGCAGGATTCTGCGGTCGTAAGAGTCGCGCCGCGCTGTTTCAGCGCCAGCCCCACCACTTCGCTTAGCTGCATCAATTCATGGTCAGTCATTCTCGCTCCAGGCCTTAGAAAAACATGCAGCACAAGATAGCACTTTCTCATCAAATATGGGGATGCGCGTCGGGTTTTACGAGGGGGCTTCAGAAAAAAGCCGATGCGGGCGCATCGGCCAGAGAGACGCTTATTTCATGCTGTTAGCGAGGGTATCCACATTGTGGCGAAACGCCTTGACGTAGGTGTCCGCCACGCCGCCCTTCGCGGACAGCGCTTCCGGGTAAAGTTCACCGCCCGGCTGGGCGCCCGTGGCGGTCGCAATCTGCTTCACCAGGCGCGGATCAAGCTGGTTTTCCATAAACCAGGTTTTCACACCGTCAGCTTTAATCTGATTGATGATCACCGCTACCTGCGCCGCGCTGGCTTCACTCTCAGACGACAGCCCCTGCGGCGCCATAAACGTCACGCCGTAGGCGCGGCTGAAATAGCCGAAAGCGTCGTGGCTGGTCAGCACTTTGCGCTTCGCCTGTGGGATGTCGCTGAAACGCTTTTTAGCCCAACCGTCCAGCTGAGAGAGATGCGCAATATAGGGTTTACCGGTAGCTTCAAGCGCCGCCGTATCTTCAGGATCGGCCTTCACCAGCCCTGAGAGAATATTTTGCGCATACAGCGCGCCGTTCGCCGCGCTGTTCCACGCGTGCGGATCGGTCACGGTTTTACCGTCCTCTTCCAGCGTGTGCGTTTTCACGCCGTCCGAAGCAACCACCAGCTGGCCTTTGAATCCGGAGGCTTTCACCAGACGATCGAGCCAGCCCTCCAGCCCCAGCCCATTGACCACCACCACGTCAGCTTTACTCAACGCCGCGCTGTCTTTGGGCGAGGGTTCGAAAGTATGGGGATCACCGTCCGGCCCCACCAGCGTCGTCACCTTCACACGATCGCCGCCAACCTGCTGCGTGATGTCTCCCAGGATGGAAAAGCTGGTCACCACATTAAGCGTTTTCGCCATTACGCCGTGCGTCATCATGCCGAGCGCGAGCGCCACGGCTAACCCTGTACGTTTCATCGTTTCCCCTTGCGTTAAAAAAGCGCCCGCAGGCTATCCGCCAGCCTGCTGCGCGTGCCAAATAAAACGGAAATAAAGAACAATGCGCTGGCGGTCAGCACAATGGAGGGCCCGGCGGGCAGACTCACTGCCCAGGAAAGGCTTAAGCCCAGCCACGCGCAAAAAATACCGCTGATACCCGCCATCAGAAGTAACCCTGGCAGGGTGCGCACCCAGCAGCGTGCCGCCACGGCGGGTAACATCATCAGCCCGACGGCCATCAACGTGCCGAGCACCTGAAAACCGGCCACCAGGTTGAGCACCAGCAGCGCCAGAAACAGACCGTGTAACATCCCGGGCAGCCAGCGCGCGTTCACCTGCAACCACGCGGTATCGAACGCTTCGCTGACCAGCCCACGATAAAACATCGCCAGCGTGAGGAGCGTGAACATGCAAACGCCCGTCACGAACAGGGCTGACGCGCTATCCACGGCGAGAATGGAGCCAAACAGAAGATGAAGCAGATCGACATTTGAACCGCGCAGCGACACCAGCGTGACGCCCAGCGCCAGGGAACCCAGGTAAAACCCCGCGAAGCTGGCATCCTCTTTAAGGGGCGTGCGGCGGCTGACCAGCCCGGCCACCAGCGCAACGGCGATCCCGGCAATAAACCCGCCGACAGTCATTGCCAGAAGCGATATACCGCTGAGCAGATAGCCCACCGCGACACCCGGCAAAATGGCATGAGAAAGGGCGTCCCCCATCAGGCTCATCCGACGCAGCTGAAGGAATACCCCCAGCGCCGTGGTGCTGACGGAGAGCGCCAGGCAAACCACAAGTGCACGGCGCATAAAGCCGTACTCAATAAACGGCTGGAAGAATGTATGCCAGATCATGCCACCCTCACCCGCTCGGTTTTCCATTGGGGACTATCAGCGTCCAGACGTAACGTCTGCGGGAAGTGACGTGCTACGCGCTCGCTGTCATGCAGAACCGCCAGCAGGGTCTGCCCCTGCATATACATCTCCAGCATCAGATCCATCAGCACGTTGCAGGTCGCTTCATCGACGCCGGAGAAGGGTTCGTCCAGCATCACCAGCGGTGCCTGCTGCACTAAAACGCGGGCAAACAGCATGCGCTGGAATTGCCCGCCGGAGAGTTCATCGATGGTGGATAACGCCATGGACGCCAGCCCCACGCGCTCAAGCGCGCCGGCAATGCGCATGCGGGTATCCCGACGAAAACTGGCAAATAGCGAGATTTCTGGCCAGCAGCCCATGCTCACCACGTCCTGCACGGTCAGAGGAAATTGCGCCTCCAGCGCGTGACGCTGCGCCAGCCAGCCCACCACCGGACGTCTCCCCTGCCAGCGAAACGTACCGCTGACGGGCGGAAGAAAGCCAGCGAGCGTTTTCAGCAGCGTGGATTTGCCGCAGCCGTTGGCCCCGACGATGGCGGTCATGCTCCCGCGTTCAATCACGCCGGACAGTGCGCGCGTAACGGGCTGGCGATCGTAACCCGCCACCAGGTCGTTCATCACTATCATGGCAACGCCACCGCCCAGCGCACGGCCAGGCCGAGAAACAGAATGAGCACCAGCGCCAGCAGCAGCCGAACCGGGGATGAGAGAGAAAACAGGGACATGGACATCTCAATTCAAAATTATGTTATAACATAACAATAATGAAAGACGATTAAGATGTAAACGGCGGGAGTGAAATGGGAATGTGGCGAAATGTTTCTGCGGGAAACAGGTGCGGGCGGGTGCCCTCACCCCAGCCCTCTCCCACAGGGAGAGGGAGGCATAAGGGGACTTACTGGCTAAACGGTGACGCTGCCGGCACACGCGCCTGAGACACCGCCAGCCCCAGCTGCCACACCGCCATCGCATAGTGCGTGCTGTGGTTGTAGCGGGTAATGGTGTAGAAGTTCGGCAGTCCGAACCAGTACTGATAACCGGTTCCGACATCCAGGCGCAGCAGGCTCACCTGGTCAACATTGCCCAGCGGCTGCGACGGCGTTAAGCCTGCCGCTGCAAGCTGCGCAACGCTGTATTTGGTTTTAAATCCGTTTTCCAGACCAAACGCCTCGCCGTTCGCCTGTACCGCCACCTGGCCGCCCGGCGTCCAGCCGTGCGCTTTGAAGTAGTTGGCCACGCTGCCAATGGCGTCTTCGGGATCCCACAGGTTGATGTGACCATCCCCGTTAAAATCTACCGCGTACTGCTTATAGGAGGACGGCATAAACTGGCCGTAGCCCATCGCACCGGCGAACGACCCTTTCAGATCTAACGGATCGTCCTGTTCGTCTCGCGCCATCAGCAGGAAGGTTTCCAGTTCAGAGGAGAAATACTCGGCGCGGCGCGGGTAGTTGAAGGAGAGCGTCGCCAGCGCATCGAGGATGCGGGTTTTACCCATAATGCGTCCCCAGCGGGTCTCAACCCCAATAATACCGACGATGATCTCCGGCGGCACGCCATAGACCTGCCACGCGCGGTTCAGAGCGTCTTCATACTGATTCCAGAACACCACGCCATTTTGCACGTTGTCCGGGGTAATAAACTGTTTGCGATAGCGCAGCCACGCCCCGTTTGGCCCGGTCGGCACCTGGGCCGTCGGCGCCTGCCTGTCCATCAGGCGCAGCACGTAGTCCAGACGCTTCGCCTGAGACAAAATGGCATGCAGCTGCTGGCGATCAAAACCGTGCTTGCTCACCATTTTATCGATGAACTGTTCGGCCGCAGGGTTATTCGCGAAGTCGCCGCCCATCTGCATCATATTGTGCTGCGGCTCAAGCAGGAACCCGCCGGAAGGCGCGCCCGCCGTTTGTTGAACAGCTTCAGTCCTGGGTTTGCTACTACAGGCGGACAGGAGAATAAGCGCAGGTAACAGCGCTGCATAACGACGCTTGAACATGTGGCATCCATTTAACGAGTTCGGTAAGAACCCAGTATGGTAAAGCATCCGCAACACCTCAAGGAAGCGGTACACACCTCCCCAACGCAAATCCGCGCTTTTTTCCATCGAAAATCATTCGCCCCATCAATTATCTTTCAAATTAATCCATTTTTCTTTCATTGTGAGATCTAATTAACACTTTAAAAGCTTTCAATTTGATTATTATTAGCCCCGAGCAGACAAAAACAAACGCCCTACAGGAGAGAAGAATGATAGAAACCATCACCCACGGCGCCGAGTGGTTCATCGGGCTTTTTCAGAAAGGCGGCGAGGTATTCACCGGCATGGTGACCGGGATCCTGCCCCTGCTGATCAGCCTGCTGGTGATCATGAACGCGCTGATTAACTTTATCGGCCAGCAGCGTATTGAACGCTTCGCCCAGCGCTGCGCCGGAAACCCGCTGTCCCGCTACCTGATCCTGCCCTTCATCGGCACCTTTGTGTTCTGCAACCCGATGACCTTAAGCCTCGGCCGCTTTATGCCAGAGAAGTACAAGCCGAGCTATTACGCCGCCGCCTCCTACAGCTGCCATTCCATGAACGGCCTGTTCCCGCACATCAACCCCGGCGAGCTGTTCGTTTATCTCGGGATCGCCAGCGGCCTTACCACGCTTGGCCTGCCGCTCGGCCCGCTGGCGGTGAGCTACCTGCTGGTCGGTCTGGTCACCAACTTCTTCCGCGGCTGGGTGACGGATCTCACCACCGCCATTTTTGAGAAAAAAATGGGCATCCAGCTTGAACAGAAAGTCCATCTTTCAGGAGCCACAGCATGAACCGGATCCGCATTGAGAAAGGCACGGGCGGCTGGGGCGGCCCGCTGGAGTTCGACGCCACCGAAGGCAAAAAGATTGTGTACATCACCGCGGGCACGCGCCCGGCGATCGTCGACAGGCTGCACGAGCTGACGGGCTGGGAAGCGGTCGACGGCTTCAAGGAAGGGGAACCGCCGGAAGCGGAAATCGGCGTGGCGGTGATCGACTGCGGCGGCACGCTGCGCTGCGGCATCTATCCGAAGCGCCGCATTCCGACGGTAAATATTCACTCCACTGGGAAATCCGGCCCGCTGGCGCAGTACATCCTTGAGGATATTTATGTCTCTGGGGTGAAGGAGGACAACATCACGCTGGTGAATGGCACATCCGCGCCGCAAAAAGCGGCCCCGCGCGAGTACGACACCAGCAAAAAAATCACCGAGCAGAGCGATGGCCTGCTGGCGAAGGTCGGGATGGGGATGGGGTCCGCCGTGGCGGTGCTGTTCCAGTCCGGGCGCGACACCATTGACACGGTGCTGAAAACCATTCTGCCGTTTATGGCGTTCGTCTCGGCGCTGATCGGTATCATCATGGCCTCCGGCCTCGGCGACTGGATTGCCCACGGCCTCGCCCCGCTCGCCAGCCACCCGCTCGGCCTGGTGACGCTGGCGCTGATCTGCTCCTTCCCGCTGCTGTCGCCGTTTCTCGGCCCGGGCGCGGTGATTGCCCAGGTCATCGGCGTGCTGATTGGCGTACAGATTGGTCTGGGCAACATTCCCCCGCACCTCGCTCTGCCAGCCCTTTTTGCCATTAACGCTCAGGCGGCGTGCGACTTCATCCCCGTCGGGCTGTCGCTGGCCGAAGCACGTCAGGACACCGTGCGCGTGGGCGTCCCCTCCGTGCTGGTGAGCCGCTTCCTGACGGGCGCGCCCACGGTGCTGATTGCCTGGTTTGTCTCCGGCTTTATTTATCAATAAGAGGTTCCTGCCATGACCGTGATTTACCAGACCACCATTACCCGCATCGGCCAGAGCGCGGCCGATGCGCTGAGCGACCAGATGCTGATCACCTTCCGCGAAGGGGCGCCTGCGGATATCGAAGAGTTTTGCTTTATCCACTGCCACGGCGAGCTAAACGGCGAGCTGAAGGCCGGGAGCCAGCTTGAGCTGGGCGAGGCGCGCTATGCCGTGACCGCCGTCGGCGACGTCGCTGAACAAAACCTGCGCGAGCTGGGGCACATCACCCTGCGTTTTGACGGGCAGCCGCAGGCGGAGTATCCCGGCACGGTTCACGTTGAGGGGCCGGTTCCGCAGGCTGTCACACCAGGCTGTACGTTAAAATTTGTTGCGTAATTAAGGAGAAACACATGAGTCAGGTTGCCGTTGTCATTGGTGGGGGACAAACCTTAGGCGAGTTCCTCTGCCGTGGGCTTGCCGCAGAGGGTTACCGCGTGGCGGTTGTGGACATTCAGAGTGAAAAAGCCGCCCGTGTGGCGGACGCCATCAACACCGAGTTTGGCGAAGGGATGGCGTACGGATTTGGTGCCGACGCCACCAGCGAGCAGAGCGTGATGGCGCTGGCCCGCGGCGTAGATGAGATATTTGGGCGTATCGACCTGCTGGTCTACAGCGCGGGGATCGCGAAAGCGGCCTTTATCAGCGATTTCGAACTGGGGGATTTTGACCGCTCGTTGCAGGTGAATCTGGTGGGCTATTTCCTCTGCGCCCGTGAGTTTTCCCGGCTGATGATCCGCGATGGTATTCAGGGGCGCATCATTCAGATCAACTCGAAATCCGGGAAAGTGGGCAGCAAGCACAACTCCGGCTACAGCGCGGCGAAGTTTGGCGGCGTGGGGCTGACGCAGTCTCTGGCGCTGGATCTGGCCGAATACGGCATCACCGTTCACTCGCTGATGCTGGGTAACCTGTTGAAATCGCCGATGTTCCAGTCCCTGCTGCCGCAGTACGCCTCCAAGCTCGGCATCAAAGCTGAAGAAGTGGAGCAGTACTACATCGACAAAGTGCCGCTCAAGCGCGGGTGTGATTATCAGGACGTGCTGAACATGCTGCTGTTTTACGCCAGCCCGAAAGCCTCGTACTGCACCGGGCAGTCGATTAACGTCACCGGTGGGCAGGTGATGTTCTGAGTTTAATCCCCGGTGGCGCTGCACTTACCGGGGCTACAACCCCCGTAGGCCGGGTAAGGCGCAGCCGCCACCCGGCAATTAAGGAGCCGATATGGTAACCGCATTAATCACCTTCGCCGCCCTCGCCTGGATCTGCCAGATGGCGTTTGGCGGCTGGCAAATCCATCAGTTTAACCGCGCCTTTGACGCCCTGTGCCAGAAAGGCCGTGTGGGCGTCGGGCGTTCCGGCGGACGCTTCAAACCGCGGGTTGTCGTCGCTGTTGCGCTGGATGAAAACAATAAGGTCTGCGATTCCCTCATCATGCGCGGCATGACCGTCTTTGCCCGCCCGGTGAAAATCCAGGCGATCAACGGCATGTTGCTGCATGAATTACAACCTGATGTGATCTTCCCCCATGATTCACTCTGTCAGAATGCACTATCATTAGCGCTTAATCTGAAACATGGATAATTTCGTTGTGAAAGTTATAAACTTGCGGAATTATCATTTCGCAACGTAAGGAACGAAGCGCCTATGAAACCACGTCAGCGGCAGGCGGCCATACTTGAGCATCTGCAAAAGCAGGGAAAGTGCTCGGTAGAGGATCTGGCCCACTACTTTGACACCACCGGCACGACAATACGCAAGGACCTGGTGTTGCTCGAAAACTCCGGCGCCGTCATTCGTACCTACGGCGGCGTGGTGCTCAATAAAGACGAAGCCGACCCGCCTATCGATCACAAGACGCTGATTAATACGCACCAGAAAGCGCTGATTGCCGAAGCTGCGGTCAAATTTATCCAGGACGGCGATTCCATCATCCTCGACGCTGGCAGTACCGTCCTACAGATGATCCCGCTGCTCAGCCGCTTTAATAACATCACCGTGATGACCAACAGCCTGCACATCGTCAATGCCCTGTCAGAGTTCGACAGCGAGCAGACCATCCTGATGCCCGGTGGCACCTTCCGTAAAAAATCCGCGTCGTTTCACGGGCAGCTGGCGGAGAATGCCTTCGACCACTTCAGCTTCGATAAGCTGTTTATGGGCACGGACGGCATCGACCTCAACGCGGGCGTGACCACCTTCAACGAGGTGTTCAGCGTCAGCAAAGCGATGTGCAACGCCGCGCGGGAAGTGATTTTGATGGCGGACTCGTCGAAGTTTGGCCGTAAAAGCCCCAACATTGTCTGTAGCCTTGAAAGCGTCGATAAGCTGATTACCGACGCAGGTATCGATCCGGCATTTAAAAAAGCGCTGGAAGCGAAGGGCATCGACGTGATCGTAACCGGAGAGAAAAATGAGTGATTTTCTGTTAAACGCAGGCCGCCAGACTCTGCTGCTGGAGCTACAGGAAGCCAGCCGCCTGCCGGAGCGTCTGGGTGAGGATTTTGTTCGTGCAGCCAACACCATTATCCACTGCGAGGGCAAAGTGATCGTGGCGGGTATCGGTAAATCCGGTCATATCGGCAAGAAGATTGCCGCGACGCTTGCCAGCACCGGCACACCGGCGTTCTTCGTGCATCCTGCCGAAGCGCTGCACGGCGATCTGGGGATGATCGAAAGCCGCGACGTGATGCTGTTTATCTCCTACTCCGGTTCAGCCAAAGAGCTGGATCTCATCATCCCTCGCCTGCAAGAAAAATCGGTAGCCCTGTTAGCGATGACCGGCAAATCCCGTTCGCCGCTGGCGCTGGCCGCGAAAGCAACGCTGGATATTTCCGTTGAGCGCGAAGCCTGCCCGATGCACCTGGCACCGACCTCCAGCACCGTCAACACGCTGATGATGGGCGACGCGCTGGCGATGGCGGTGATGCAGGCGCGCGGTTTTAATGAGGAAGATTTCGCCCGTTCCCATCCTGCTGGCGCGCTTGGGGCACGTCTGCTCAACAAGGTTCACCACCTGATGCGCACGGACGATGCCATTCCTCAGGTCAAACTCGACACCAGCGTGATGGACGCCATGCTGGAGCTGAGCCGCACCGGGCTGGGGCTGGTTGCGGTATGCGACAACGACCGCCAGGTGAAGGGCGTCTTCACCGACGGCGACCTGCGCCGCTGGCTGGTGGGCGGCGGCAAGCTGGAGGCGCGGGTATCCGAAGCAATGACCCGGGGCGGGCTGACGCTTAATGCCGACAGCCGCGCCATTGAAGCCAAAGAGGTGCTGATGAAGCGCAAAATCACCGCTGCGCCGGTGGTGGACGAGCACGGCAGGCTGTGCGGCGCGATCAACCTGCAAGACTTCTACCAGGCGGGGATTATTTAACCCTTAAGCCCCAGACGTTTCGCCAGCCTGTGAAGGTTGGCGACGTCCATCTCCAGCGCCCGCGCGCATGCCGCCCAGCTGCGGTTATTCTGCTCCAGGGCGCGGGTGATCATCTGACGCTGGAACGCATCCGTCGCCTCGCGCAGGTTTTCGTTCACGCTCTCAGTTATCACTGGCTTCACGGACGGCGTCGTTTCCTCATGCAGCGCGAAATGGCGCGCATGAATAACCACTTCATCCCCCGAACGCGTAGCCCGCGCCAGCACCACCGCGCGGTGAATCGCATGTTCCAGTTCACGCACGTTACCCGGCCAGCCGTAGCTCAGCAGGTGCGTCCTCGCGCCGGGGCTTAGCACCACGCGGGAAAGCCCCATTTTGAGCCGACACTGTTCGCAGAAAAAGCCCGCCAGCAGCACCACATCATCGCCCCGCTCGCGCAGCGGCGGCACCGTGAGCGGGAACACGCTCAGACGGTGGAACAGATCGGCGCGGAAATTCCCCGCCAGCACCTCTTCGCGCAGATCGCGGTTCGTCGCCGCCAGCACGCGCACATCCACGCGTAAGCTGCGATCGTCACCCACGCGTTGAATATCGCCATACTGCAACACCCGCAGCAGTTTGGCCTGGAGCGAAAGGGAGAGTTCGCCAATTTCATCGAGGAACAGCGTGCCGTTATCAGCCATTTCGAACTTGCCGCTGCGGTTGCTGATCGCCCCGGTAAAGGCTCCTTTGACGTGTCCGAACAGCTCGCTTTCCGCCACGCTTTCCGGCAGCGCCGCGCAGTTGAGATACACCAGCGGGTTCACCGCACGGGGCGAGGCTTCGTGGATCGCTTTCGCCACCAGCTCTTTACCGGTGCCGGTCTCCCCGAAGATCAGCACGTTCAAATCAGACGCGGCGACAATCTCAATCTCTTTTTTAAGCTGCGCCATGCCCGGCGAAAGGCCAATCATTTCGGTGTGCGCCACCTGCTCAAACGCCGTCGGGCTACCCGGAAGAATATTCTGGCTCTCCAGCTGTTCTATCAGCAGGGCGTTGTTCAGCGCCCCGGCCGCCAGCGCGGCAATCAGCCGTAGCTCTTCGTCGCTGAAGGTATCGAACTGATCCGGCGACATGCCGTCGAGGGTTAACGCGCCAATCAGGTTCTGCCCGGCAAACAGCGGCAGGCCGATACAGGCGTGAACCTTCAGGCTCTCCTGGCCGGGGATCAGGCCGTCGTACGGATCGGGCAGATCGCTGTCTGCCGGGAAACGCACCACGTCACCCGCGCGGGCGATGGTTTCCAGACGCGGGTGACCCTCCAGGGTAAAGCGCCGCCCGAGTACGTCCTTCGCCAGACCGTCGATAGCCAGCGGAATAAACTGCCGCCCTTCGTAACGCAGCAGCGCCGAGGCATCGCAATCCAGCACGTGGCGCAACGTGGAGATCAGCCGCTGAAAGCGGTCCTGATGACCAATACCGGTTTGTAGTTCTATGGCGATCTTCGCCAGCACATCTACGGAAAAGCTCATCTCTGCCTCACTGTCATTTTGACAACACATAGTGTCATATTGACAATTTTTAAGATAGTCAAAATGACTACCCATTAGGGAGAATCAAAACACAAATATATTATTTTCAATAAGTTAAAAAACTGGCACGCAACTTGATATATGACAGTCATCTTATTTGAAAACGCCGTATTAAGTTGAGGTTGCTATGTCTATTCTGGTTAAAAATAACATTCATTGGGTGGGTCAACGTGACTGGGAAGTACGTGATTTTCACGGGACGGAATACAAAACGCTGCGCGGCAGCAGCTACAACAGCTACCTCATTCGCGAAGGTAAAAACGTCCTGATCGATACCGTCGATCACAAATTCAGCCGCGAGTTCGTGCAGAACCTGCGCAGCGAAATCGATTTGAATGACATCGACTACATCATCATCAACCACGCGGAAGAGGATCACGCCGGGGCGCTGACCGAGCTGATGTCCCACATCCCGGATACCCCGATCTACTGCACCACCAACGCCATTGACTCCATCAACGGCCACCACCACCATCCAGAGTGGAACTTCCACACTGTAAAAACCGGCGACACGCTGGATATCGGCAACGGCAAACAGCTGATCTTCGTGGAAACCCCAATGCTGCACTGGCCGGACAGCATGATGACCTACATGACCGGTGACGCGGTGCTGTTCAGTAACGACGCCTTCGGCCAGCACTACTGCGACGAACGTCTGTTCAACGACGAAGTGGATCAGACCGAGCTGTTCGAACAGTGCCAGCGCTACTACGCCAACATCCTGACGCCGTTCAGCCGTCTGGTCACGCCAAAAATCACCGAGATCCTCGGCTTCAACCTGCCGGTGGATATGATTGCCACCTCCCACGGCGTGGTATGGCGTGAAAATCCAACCCAGATCGTCGAGCTGTACCTGAAGTGGGCGGCGGACTATCAGGAAGACCGCATCACCATCTTCTACGACACCATGTCCAACAACACCCGCATGATGGCGGACGCCATTGCCCAGGGCATCAACGAAGTGGACCCGAACGTGGCAGTGAAAATCTTCAACGTGGCGCGCAGCGATAAGAATGAGGTATTGACCAACGTCTTCCGCTCCAAAGGCGTGCTGGTGGGTACCTCCACCATGAATAACGTGATGATGCCGAAAATTGCCGGACTGGTGGAAGAGATGACCGGCCTGCGCTTCCGTAACAAACGCGCCAGCGCCTTTGGTTCACACGGCTGGAGCGGCGGCGCGGTAGACCGTCTCTCCACCCGTTTACAGGATGCCGGTTTTGAGATGTCCCTGAGCCTGAAGGCGAAATGGCGTCCGGATCTCGACGCGCTGGAAATCTGTCGCCAGCACGGTCGCGACATTGCCCGCCAGTGGGCGCTTGCGCCGCTGCCGGAAACCGCACCCGCCGCGGCTGCTGCGCCGGAAGCCGTAGCAGAAGCCGCTCCTGCCGCTGCCGACCTCGGCCCCTGCATGCAGTGCAGCGTCTGCCAGTGGATTTACGATCCTGAGCTTGGCGAGCCGTTGCAGGATGTCGCGCCGGGTACACCGTGGAGCGAGGTGCCGGACAACTTCCTCTGCCCGGAATGTTCCCTCGGAAAAGACGTCTTTGATGAACTGGCAACGGAGGCAAAATGAGCCACGGCATCGTCATTATCGGCTCGGGCTTTGCCGCCCGCCAGCTGGTGAAAAATATCCGCAAACAGGATGCTAACGTGCCGTTGACGGTGATCGCCGCCGACAGCATGGATGAGTACAACAAGCCTGATTTAAGCCACGTCATTAGCCAAAATCAGCGCGCCGACGATCTCACCCGCCAGACGGCGGGGGAGTTTGCAGAACAATTTAATCTGCGTCTGTTTCCGTACACCTGGGTCACCGATATCGACGCCGACGCCCACGTGGTGAACGCGAAAGATAAAACCTGGCAGTACGACAAGCTAGTGCTGGCGACGGGGGCATCTGCGTTTGTGCCGCCGGTTGAGGGCCGCGAGTTGATGGTCACGCTCAACAGTCAGCAGGAGTATCAGGCCAGCGAGACCCTGTTACGCGACGCCATGCGGGTGATGATTGTCGGCGGCGGGCTGATTGGCACCGAGCTGGCGATGGACTTCTGCCGGGCGGGAAAATCCGTCACCCTGGTTGACCACGCGGCCAGCATTCTGTCAGCGCTGATGCCGGCAGAAGTAAGCAGTCGCTTACAGCATCGTCTGACCGACATGGGCGTGCATCTGCTGCTGAAATCGCAGTTGCAGAGCCTGAGCAAAACCGAAACCGGCATTTGTGCGACGCTCGACCACAACCGCAGGGTGGAAGTGGATGTGGTTATTGCGGCGACGGGGCTGCGCCCGGAAACCGCGCTGGCGCACCGCGCAGGCGCAGAGATCAATCGCGGCGTGAAGGTAGACAGCTACCTGCAAACCACCCAGCCGGACATTTATGCCCTGGGCGACTGCGCGGAAATTAACGGCCAGGTGCTGCCGTTCCTGCAACCGATTCAGTTAAGCGCCATGTTCCTGGCGAAAAACCTGCTCGGCGGCAACGCCCCGGTGAGATTACCCGCCATGCTGGTGAAGGTAAAAACGCCAGAACTACCGCTGCATCTCGCAGGTGAAACGCAGCGTCAGGATCTGGACTGGGAGATTGTCCTTTCGCCTCAGGGCATGGTGGCGCGCGGCACCGATACTGTCGGTCAGATGCGCGCCTTTGTGGTCAGCGAAGACAGAATGAAGGAGGCCTTCGCGCTGCTGAAATCGTTACCTGCTTGACCCTCGTCATGCCGGGTGGCGCTCCGCTTACCCGGCCTACTTAACACCATAACGGCAAACCTTGTAGGCCCGCGCAAGCGTAGCGCCGCCGGGCAAAACAGGGCTGCGTGGTTCAGGACCGCACCACCAGCGCGTCATAACCGCGCCAGCGGTAGTTCGCCATTGAGATCAGCCAGCAGGCGACAAACAGCCCGACCACCACAAACCCGGCGTCGCCCAGGTTATCGTTCACCGCGCCAATCATATCCCACACGCCGCCGCTGAGGGCGAACTTGTCCATCAGCAGACCCAGCGCTTCCAGCCCGCCGATAAACAGCGCCACCACCACCGAAGTGCCGGTGATGGTCATGTTGTAGTACAGCTTGCGCTGCGGCTTGTTGAATGCCCAGCCGTAGGCACCCACCATCAGCAGGTTATCGAGCGTATCCACCAGCGCCATGCCGCTGGCGAAGAGCGCCGGGAAGATCATGATCGACCACACCGACATCCCGCTGGAGGCGCTGGCGGCGGAGATCCCCAGTACGCCGATTTCGGTGGCCGTGTCAAAGCCGAGGCCAAACAGGAAGCCCACCAGATACATCTGCCAGCTTTTATTGACGAGGCGGAAGGTTTTGCCGAACAGCCAGTTCATGACGCCACCCTGGGCAGGCAGCGTGATGTCGCCCTGCACGGGCCTGCCGTGTTTCAGTGCCTGAAAACTGCGCCAGACGCCGCGCAGGATCACCATATTCACCAGCGCCATCGCCAGCAGGAAGGTGGCGGAGACGGCGGTGCCAATCAGGCTGCCGGTTTCGTGGAACCATTCCATATTTTTCTGAAACGCCGTGGCGGTGGCGGCGATGGCAATGGAGGCCAGCACCACGATGGTGGAGTGTCCGAGGGAAAACCATGCGCCCACGCCGGACGGGCGCTTGCCCTGCTGCATCATCTTACGCGTCACGGTATCAATCGCGGCGATATGGTCGGCATCCACCGCATGACGCAGTCCGTAACACCAGGCCAGCAGGCTGGCCGCCATCAGCGCCGTACTGCCGCTAAAGGTGTGCCACGCCAGCCCCCAGGCCAGCAGGTTAGCCATCACCAGAGCCAGCAGCAGGCACGCTGCACGAGGTTCATTGCGTAAAAGTCGTAACATTTTAAATCCTTTGTGAACATGATCGGGCGGCAGCAACCACCGCCTGCCCGAAGGAGATCGCTCCGTCGCCTGCGGGCAGGCGCGAAGGAAAAAGAAGCGTGAAATCAGAAAGGTAATGACGAAGGCGCGCGCGTAGCAGGCGGTTGTGAAGGACACCTCCGCTGAAGCACACCGTAGAGATCGACCGTCGGCGGGCATGCGTTGCCGCCAGTTCGCTCAGCCCTTTTGCCAGCGCATCATGAAAGGCCCAGGCGCGCTCGCCGGGCTCCGCCCGCCAGGCCAGCCACTGCTGCCAGAACAGCGCAAGGTTATCCGTCTTGAGCGTCACCGGATGATCAACCCCTGCACAGCGTTCGGCCAGCGCCTCCAGCCGGCACGCGGCTTCGCCCTCATAGCGTTGCGTTTCAATGCCCAGCGCACAGGCCACGGCGTCGAACAGACGACCACAGGAGGAGGCCCGCGGCGCATTGATACCGCGCGACACTGCCGTTGCCAGCAGCGGCCAGTTTTGACGCTGTACCGCCTCTGTTTCCGGGTACTGCTGCCAGTCAGGTACGAACGCCAGACAGTGGGCGAGCAAATTGCGCCACGGCTGTTTTGCCGCCAGATCGCCCCCCGGCAGCGCAACGGCTGGCAGACCGCCCAGCCGTTCGCAGTCGCGATAGTTCACCCGCAGGCACTCGCCGCCCCACAGCGCGCCGTTCTCACCCATACCGATCCCATCCAGCGTCAGGGCAATAACATCCCCGCCGTCGAGCGGCCAGCCATTCTCCGCCAGACACGCTGCCGCATGCGCATGATGATGCAGCACGGTCTCAACGGGCAGCGCCTGCGCCCGGGCCCACTGTCGGGCGTGATATCCCGGATGGGCATCGCACACCACGCGCTCTGGCTGGAAGGCGTAGATGTCCTGCATCGTCGAGAGCGCACTGCGCCACTGCGCCTCTACGCCCTCGTCGCTCAGATCGCCAAAATGCTGGCTCAGCACCGCCTGGTTGCCACGTACCAGGCAGAAGGTATTTTTCATCTCCGCGCCGGTGCATAACATGGGCGGGATGTCGCGGAATCCGGCGGGCAATGTGATGGCATCCGGCACAAAACCGCGTGCGCGACGCAGCATCGTGCCCTCCCGATCCATTACTGAATCATCCATCCGTTGAAGAATATCGCGGTTGTGCAGCAGGAAGCCGTCAGCGACGTCACTGAGTTCTTCCAGCGCCTGCTGGTTGCTTATGGCGGGTGGATGGCCGCTGAGGTTGCCGGAGGTCATCACCAGCGGGCGCTGGCAGTCCAACATCAGCAAATGCTGGAGCGGGTTCGCAGGCAACATCACGCCAATTGTATTCAGCCCCGGCGCAATCTCCTCAGGAAACGCAGGAAGGCAGGCTTTTGGCGTCAGCACAATCGGCGCAGCGGGTGAACCTAACAGCGTCTGGATGGCCTCCGGCAGATCGTTCGCATGCGGGATCATCACCGCCAGCGGCTTGGTCGGGCGCTGCTTGCGTGCCCGCAATTTCCGAATCGCCTGTGGGTTAAGCGCGTCGCAGACCAGGTGAAATCCGCCCAGCCCTTTGACCGCCACAATCCCGCCGTTTTTCAATCTCTCCACCGCCGCGCTTAACGCCGATTCGCGGGTGGTGGCAGCATCCCCGGCTTGCCACTCCAGCTGCGGCCCGCAGTCCGGGCAGGCCACCGGCTGGGCGTGAAAACGCCGGTCAGCCGGGTTGCGGTACTCCGTTTCACAGGGCACACAGAGCGGGAAAGGCGCCATTGACGTGGCCGGGCGGTCATAGGGCATGGCGCGGATAATGGTAAACCGCGGCCCGCAGTGGGTGCAGTTGATAAACGGGTAGCGATAACGGCGCTCGCGCGGATCGCGCATCTCCGCCAGGCACGCGGGACAGGTGGCGGCATCCGGGACGATTTGCGTGTCCATCGCCCCGCTCTCGCTGTGGCGGATGACAAACTCGTCCGGCAGCGTATTCCAGCTGTACGGCTGCGTTTCAACGCGATCGATGCGCGCCAGCGGTGGGCAGTCCTGGCGCAGTCTCGCGGTAAAGTCACCCCCACTACCCGCGAGACGCACCAGGACACCCTCTCCGTCGTTGCACACGTCGCCCGCCAGCCCCAGCTGGTGTGCAAGCTGCCAGACGAAGGGACGGAATCCTACCCCCTGCACCTTGCCGCGCACCCGAAGCTGTACGCCGTTAACGCGCATTGCAGCTTAAAACAGCAGCGATGACGAGGTGTCGAACGCCGCACGGCGGCGTTTTTCGGCACTCATCTGTTCGAGCTTGTCGCGATCGACGCAGACCAGCGCATGCGTCGGACAGGCTTCCATACACGCCGGACCGGCGTCGCGGTGGTAGCAGAGGTCACATTTATTGGCTTCGGCTTTCTCCGCGCGCACACTCAGCCCGATACCGCTGTTGCGCACCACCGGGCGAACGACCACCTCCATCGCGCCATACGGACACGCCACCACACAGGTTTTGCACCCGATGCAGCGCTCCTGCATCACATGCACGAAGCCTTTCTCGCGCTTAATCGCCCCGTTCGGACAGACGTTGGCGCACGGCGCGTCTTCGCACTGGCGACAGATAGCGGCGGTGGAAATATTCACGCCTTTAATGACGTGGATGCGCGGCAGGAAGGTGTCGGGGGTCAGGGAGGCGCAATCCTGCTCCGCCTGATGGGACACCACGCACGCCACTTCACAGGTACGGCAACCAATGCATTTGCTGGCATCGGCCATAATAAAACGGTTCATCTGCTTCTCCGGCATAACTGTTATGCGCGAAGCTATTCATAAACCGTGCCAATATTTAACACATTGATTTTAAAGCGAAATAAAAAATAAGAGGATCTGTCATCGTCATTTGTGACGATGACAGATGTCGACGTCAGCGATGCGGGCCGTCAATGACGGAGCCGCGCAGGATAAGCTCGCCGGAAAAAGTTTGCTGAGGCTTAAACTCACCGCCGTCAAGCATGAAGATCAGGCGGCTGATGGTCTCCTGGATCATCTCCGTTACCGGAATACGCACGCTGGAGAGGGACGGCACGATATAGGGCGCGATTGCCACGTCGTCAAAGCCGATGACGGACACCGCGCCCGGCGTGGCGACGCCGCTCTCGTGCAACTGCCTGATGGCGCCAATCGCCATATCGTCGTTACTCGCCACAAGGGCGGTAAACGTTTCGCCGCGGGTGAGCAGCTGAGAGACCGCCGCCGCGCCGCTGGCCGGGCTCCACTTCCCTTCGGCGATCAGCGCGTCACGCAGGGCAATGCCGTGCTGCGCCAGCGCGTCCTTGTATCCGGAAAGACGCTCCACGCCGGTGGGGGAATCCAGCGAACCGGTGATAAACGCAATCTCCCGGTGGCCTTTCGCGATCAACTGCGATACTGCGTCCTGACACGACGCTTTATGATTGGACCAGACGCTGTGGCTGCTGTTTTTCCGCAAACGGCGGTTGAGCACCATAATCGGCTGCTCGCATTTCTCAATAATTTCGTCCAGCGCTTCCACGCTCAGAAAACGCGGGTAGATGATCACCGCGTCGCAGCGCATGTCGAGCAGGTACTGGATCGCCTCGCGCTCCTCTTCGGCGCTGTGCTTGCCGTCCGCCAGGATCAGCTGACGCCCCTTCTCTTCCGTCATCCGCGCGGCGTTAAACAGCAGCTCGCTAAAGTAGACCCCATGGTACAGGGTGTTTGTCACCACCAGCCCCAGGGTCTGGGTGCGTTTGGTCGCCAGGTTTCGCGCCAGCAGATTGGGGCGATACCCGCTCTCTTCGATGGCCTGAAACACGCGGTCTTTCGTCTCCTGGCTGACGTAACCGTTCCCCGACAGCACCCGGGAGACCGTCGCTTTCGACACGCCTGCCCGCTTCGCCACTTCCAGCATCGTGGTCATAGTGTTATTCCATTCAAAACCGATGAGCCGCAGTGTACTTCACCGCAGAAAAATTGTCGCAGCGGCGTTATCACGCTTTTTACGGCCACGAGTGATCGTCATCACGAAACGAAAAAATGCATAAAAAGTGGTCTTGTTTCATTAAAAGAAACTCATGATGATTATATGAAACCGGTTTCCTACACTTCTCACAACGATAACAGGATCTCATCCGATGGCAAAAAATTACGCTGCGCTGGCAAATGACGTGGTTAGCGCGCTGGGCGGTAAAGAGAACATCGTCGCCGTCACCCACTGCATGACGCGCCTGCGCTTCGTTCTGAAAGACGAAAGCCTTACCGACGCCGCGCGTCTGAAAAGCATCAGCGGCGTGCTCGGCGTGGTGCGCAACGACAACCAGTGCCAGGTGATCATCGGCAACACCGTATCCCAGGCATACCGTGAAGTGGTGAGCCTGCTGCCCGCCAACCTGCAACCTGCCGTAGCGGAAGGTCCACAGAAGCTTACGCTGCGCCGGATTGGCGCCGGGATCCTCGACGCGCTGATCGGCACCATGTCTCCGCTGATCCCGGCGATCATCGGCGGGTCGATGGTCAAGCTGCTGGCGATGATCCTTGAGATGACCGGCGTGCTGGGCAAAGGTGACCCGACGCTGACGATCCTGACCGTTATCGGCGATGGCGCGTTCTTCTTCCTGCCGCTGATGGTGGCGGCTTCCGCAGCGGTGAAGTTCAAAACCAACATGTCCCTGGCGATAGCCATTGCGGGCGTACTGGTTCACCCGAGCTTTATCGAGC
The DNA here is from genome assembly GCF_014893445.1 of Enterobacter cloacae complex sp. P29RS. Lineage (NCBI taxonomy): Bacteria > Pseudomonadati > Pseudomonadota > Gammaproteobacteria > Enterobacterales > Enterobacteriaceae > Enterobacter > Enterobacter cloacae complex sp. P29RS. The sequence continues at coordinate 143,302 of NZ_JADBPZ010000002.1, forward strand.
TGATGGCGAAAGCGGCGCAGGGCGAGCATGTAGAATTCGCCTTAATTCCGGTGACGGCGGTGAAATACACCTATACCGTTATCCCGGCCCTGGTGATGACCTGGTGCCTGTCGTATATCGAACGCTGGGTGGATCGCATCACCCCGGCGGTGACCAAAAACTTCCTCAAGCCGATGCTGATCGTGCTGATTGCCGCCCCGCTCGCCATCGTACTGATTGGCCCGCTCGGGATCTGGATCGGTAGCGCCATCTCCGCGCTGGTCTACACCATTCACGGCTATCTGGGCTGGCTCTCCGTTGCCATTATGGGCGCGCTGTGGCCGCTGCTGGTGATGACCGGGATGCACCGCGTGTTTACGCCGACCATCATCCAGACCATTGCCGAAACGGGCAAAGAAGGGATGGTGATGCCGTCGGAAATCGGCGCCAACCTGTCGCTCGGCGGTTCATCGCTGGCGGTGGCGTGGAAAACCAAAAACCCGGAGCTGCGCCAGACGGCGCTGGCGGCTGCGGCCTCCGCCATCATGGCGGGGATCTCTGAACCGGCTCTGTACGGCGTGGCGGTACGCCTGAAGCGTCCGCTGATTGCAAGCCTGATCAGCGGCTTTATCTGCGGCGCGGTGGCCGGCATGGCCGGTCTTGCCAGCCACTCCATGGCGGCGCCGGGGCTGTTCACCAGCGTGCAGTTCTTCGACCCGGCCAACCCGATGACCATCGTCTGGGTGTTTGGTGTGATGGGTCTGGCGGTGGTGCTATCGTTCGTGCTGACCCTGCTGTTAGGGTTTGAAGATATCCCGGTAGAAGACGAAGCCGAAAAAGCACGCGCCCTGCAAACCGCACCGGTACAGAACAAAGCAGCAGAAGCATAAACTGAAAGCGAGGTAAGAATGTCTGTTTTTCCACAAGGATTTTTATGGGGCGGCGCGCTTGCCGCCAACCAGAGTGAAGGGGCTTACCGTGAAGGCGGCAAAGGACTGACGACGGTCGATATGATCCCCCACGGCGCAAACCGTCTGGCGGTAAAAGTCGGCAAGGAAAAACGGTTTTCGTTGCGTGACGACGAATTTTACCCGAGCCACCAGGCGATTGATTTTTACCATCGTTACAAAGAAGACATTGCCCTGATGGCGGAGATGGGCTTTACGGTGTTCCGCACCTCGATTGCCTGGAGCCGCCTCTACCCGAACGGCGACGAACCGTTGCCAAATCAGGAGGGCATTGCCTTCTACCGCGCGGTGTTCGAGGAGTGCAAAAAGTACAACATCGAGCCGCTGGTGACGCTCTGCCATTTCGACGTGCCGATGCACCTGGTGACGGAGTACGGCTCCTGGCGCAACCGTAAGATGGTGGATTTCTTCGCCCGCTACGCCCGCACCTGCTTCGAGGCGTTTAACGGGCTGGTGAAATACTGGCTGACCTTCAACGAAATCAACATTATGCTGCACAGCCCGTTCTCCGGCGCGGGGCTGGTGTTTGAGGAAGGGGAAAACGAAGACCAGGTGAAATACCAGGCCGCGCACCACGAGCTGGTGGCGAGCGCGCTGGCGACCAAAATCGCCCACGAGGTGAACCCGGAAAACCAGGTCGGCTGCATGCTGGCGGGCGGTAACTTCTACCCCTACTCCTGCAAGCCGGAAGACGTGTGGATGGCACTGGAGAAAGACCGCGAGAACCTGTTCTTTATCGACGTGCAGGCGCGCGGCAGCTATCCGGCCTACTCCGCCCGCGTGTTCCGCGAGAAAGGGGTGGTGATTGTGAAAGACCCCGGCGACGACGACCTGCTGAAAAACACCGTCGACTTTGTCTCGTTCAGTTATTACGCCTCGCGCTGCGCGTCGGCGGATATGAACGCGGGCAACACCAGCGCGGCGAACATCGTGAAGTCCCTGCGCAACCCGCACATTCAGGTGAGCGAGTGGGGCTGGGGCATCGACCCGCTCGGGCTGCGCATCACCATGAACATGATGTATGACCGCTACCAGAAGCCGCTGTTCCTGGTGGAAAACGGCCTCGGGGCGAAGGACGTCATTGATGAAAACGGCGAGATCAACGACGACTACCGCATCAGCTACCTGCGCGAGCATATCCGTGCGATGGGTGACGCGATTGAGGACGGCGTCCCGCTGATGGGCTACACCACCTGGGGCTGCATTGACCTGGTCTCGGCCTCAACCGGGGAGATGAGTAAGCGCTACGGGTTTGTCTACGTCGACCGCGACGACGCCGGGAACGGCACGCTGGACCGCAAGCGCAAGAAATCGTTCTGGTGGTATAAGAAGGTGATTGCTAGTAACGGGGCGGATCTGGAGTAGCCTGTTTTGCCGGGTGGCGGCGTTGCCTTACCCGGCCTACAAACTGCTCGATGCGGTTTTCACCCTCTCCCCTCTGGGGAGAGGGCCGGGGTGAGGGGCTGAAATCCCCCGTCCCCAACCCACCCGGCAAGCCGTGAATACACCACGTCCACCGCCTCTTTCACCGGCGGCGTCATCGGATAATAAAACCCGACGATGTCCGGCTGAATGCCCAGAAACAGCACCTCACCCACGTCGTCTTTAATCTGATCCACCAGGTAGTTCAGCGGCATGTTGTGGGTGGTCATCATAAACATCTCGGCGATGTCGTCCGGGTCAATCAGGCGGATCTCGCCGGGGTTGAGCCCCATATCGGTGGCATCGACGATTAACAACCTGTCCGGGCGCAGCTCGCGAATGGCCACCACGTCGTTTTCCGGCGCGCTGCCGCCGTCAATCACCACCCAGTTGCCCGGCGGGTTCGCGGCGCACATCTCCGCCAGCAGCGGGCCCGCGCCGTCGTCGCCCATCATGCTGTTGCCGACACACAGTAAAACGTCAGTCACGTAATCTCCTCACCATCAGGTAGATGGCGCTCTCCTGATGAATATCGTGCAGCATGCCGAGCAGCGTTTTGCTCCACGCCTGCTGCTCTGGGGTTTGCCTGCCGAGCGCCGCGTCAAAGGCGTTGGCGAGCATCGCAATGTGGTTGGCGTCGATAACGATCTCGCCGTACTTCGGCACGCCCTCCATTTTGCGCCGCGCCGTGCTGCCCTCCTCCAGCGTGGCGATCCACGCCAGGTACTCGGGCCACGGGCAGCTTAACGCCGCCTCCAGGCAGTCGATCACCCCGAGGTGGTGCCCAATCGCCAGGCTGTAATAGACCACCTGCTGCGCCGCATCCGGCGTGGCATCGTTCTCATCAATAAACTTACGGCTCAGCTGGCTGAACACCACCGTTTCACTCATCGGATACGCGCCTCATCCACAATACTGTTCAGGTTCGCCACGATCTCATTGAGACGCGGATCGTTCTCGGCCTCCAGCCAGCGCGCCACCTGATGGTCGCCCTGGCTCAGCAGACGCAGATAATCGTCGGCAATCTGACGGCCATAGCGGTAACCCGCCAGCCTGCGCGCCGTGCGATCGATCTTCACCCGCAGCGGCTGCACCATATCCGGGTGCAGGAGAGTGGCTGGCTGGTTGTCCAGCTCGCCCGGCTCGCGGGCGTGGATCTTCTGCTCCAGCAGGCCGAGCGCCATGGCAAAACCGTACAGCGTGGCGGCGGGCGTCGGCGGGCAGCCCGGAATGTAAACGTCCACCGGCACGATTTTGTCGGTGCCGCCCCAGACGCAGTAAAGATCGTGGAAGATGCCGCCGCTGTTGCCGCAGGCGCCGTAGGAGATGCAGATTTTCGGATCCGGCGCAGACTGCCAGGCGCGCAGCGCAGGCGAGCGCATCGCGCGGGTGACCGCGCCGGTGAACAGCAGGATATCCGCGTGGCGCGGGGACGGCACCACTTTGATGCCGAAGCGTTCGGCGTCAAACAGCGGCGACAGGGTGGCGAAGATTTCGATCTCACAGCCGTTGCAGCCGCCGCAGTCCACGCGATAGACGTAGGCCGAGCGTTTGATTTTTTTCAGCAACGACGCCTTCATGCTGGCGATGGACTCCTCCACCGTCAGCGGCACCGGAATGCCGTTAGCGTCGCGCGGGCCGAGTAAGTTTTCCATCAGCTGGCCTCTCTCATATGACGGGTTAAATCGATGCGGTCAGACGGCAGCAGGCATTTCTGACGTTTGCACTCCGGGCAGGTTTCGAAGCTTTCACGGTGATGCTCCGCACGCACGTCGCCGTTGTGCTTCAGCAGCGCGATGGCGTAGTCGATCTCTTTTTGCACGGCGAACGGACGCTTGCAGACGCGGCAGTTGCACAGCGCAAAGCGCGACTGCTGGAGGAAATCCTCTTTTTTCCACACCGCCAGCTCGTACTCCTGAGACAGGCGAATGGCTACCGTCGGGCAGACCTCCTCGCAGCGGCCGCAGAAGATGCAGCGCCCGAGGTTAAACTGCCAGGCCAGCTCGCCGGTTTTCAGGTCCGTTTCCACCGTTAAGGCATTCGACGGGCAGGCGTTGACGCAGGCCGCGCAGCCGATGCACTGCTGCGGGTTGTGCTCCGGCTTGCCGCGAAAGTTTTTATCCACCGGCATCGGCTCCAGCGGATAACTGCTGGTCTGCGCGCCGGTTTTGATCACTTTTTTGATAAAGGTAAACATGACGAGTCCTTATTTCAGCGGCGAGTTCTTACGCTCGATGCTGTAGCGCTCAAGCTCTTTGTACGGCACCACCTGGCTTTTCTTCTTGCGCACGTCCACGACGGTCATGCGGTCGGTGCAGGAGTAGCACGGGTCGAGGCTGCCGATGATCAGCGGCGCGTCAGAGACGGTGTTACCGCGCAGCATGTAGCGCAGGGTTGGCCAGTTGGCGTAGGTCGCCGCACGGCAGCGCCAGCGGTAGAGCTTCTGGTTGTCGCCGGTCATGCTCCAGTGAATGTCATCCCCGCGCGGCGCTTCGGCGAATCCGAGGGCAAAGCGGTTTGGAATGTAGGTGAAGCCTTCCACCATCAGCGGGCCGCCCGGCAGGTTATCAAGGCCGTAGTCGATCATGTTCAGCGCGGTAAACACCTCGTTGATGCGCACCTTCAGGCGGGAGATGACGTCGCAGCCCTGCTCGCTGTGCACGGTCATCGGCAGCAGGCCGTAGCCGACGAACGGGTGATCGGCGCGGGTGTCGCGGGCGTGGCCGCTGGCGCGCACCATCGGGCCGACGTTGCTGAAGTCGCGGGCGATTTCCGGGTCAAGACGACCAATCCCGACGGTGCGCTGCTCGATGTTTGGCGTGCTGAGCAGCATGTCCACCAGCTCCTGCACGTCGCGGCGCATCTGCTGCGCCAGCTGGCGGGTCTGGATCATGTCGTCTTTCAGCAGGTCGCGGCGGATCCCGCCGATCAGGTTCAGGCCGTAGGTTTTACGCGCCCCGGTGAGGATCTCCGCCATCTTCATTGATGCCTCACGCACGCGGAAGAACTGCATAAACCCGGAGTCAAAGCCGACGAAGTGGCAGGCCAGGCCGAGGTTCAGCAGGTGTGAGTGCAGGCGTTCCACCTCCAGCAGAATGGCGCGGATCATCTGCGCGCGTTCCGGCACCACGATCCCCATGCCGTTCTCCACCGAGGTGGTGTAGGCGGTGCTGTGGGCAAAGCCGCAGATGCCGCACACGCGGTCAGAAAGAAACGTGACTTCGTTGTAGCCCATGCGGGTCTCCGCCAGCTTCTCCATGCCGCGGTGGACGTAGAACAGGCGGTAGTCGGCGTCGATAATGTTTTCGCCGTCGACGAACAGGCGGAAGTGGCCCGGTTCGTCAGAGGTGACGTGCAGCGGGCCGATCGGCACCACATTATTCTTCTTGCTGCCCAGCTCGTTGATGAACTCGTAGGTTTCGCTGTCGGTTGTCGGGGCCGGACGCTGGCGGTAGTCCATGCTGTCCTTGCGCAGCGGATAGAGTTCATCCGGCCAGTCGTCCGGCAGCACCAGGCGACGCTCGTCAGGCAGACCAACCGGCACCAGGCCGTACATGTCGCGCACTTCGCGCTCGCCCCAGACGGCGGCGGGTACGCGCGGCGTGACGGACGGGTACTCCGGCTTGTTCGGGTCAACTTCGACGCGCACGGTGAGCCAGCACTTCTCGCCCTGCTCCATCGACATCACGTAGTACACCGCATAGTTGCCGCACAGCTGACGCTCGTCGTTGCCGAACAGCACCGACAGCCAGCCGCCCTGCTGGTAGTAAAGAAACTCCACCACTTCCGGCAGGTAGTTCACCTTAATGGTGACGGTTACCTGGTCTTTGGTTTGCCATGACTCCTCCAGCACCACGCCCGGGAAAGCCTGATGCAACGCGGCGAGATACTGCTGACCTTTCTTTTCTTCAGACATAAACACTCTCTTTAATCACGCCACCAGCAAGGAGACGAACGCTAAAAATGCAAAACCAAAACCAGCCCAGGTAATGCGTGACGTTTCGACAAAACGCAGGCGCGCCATGCTGTTTTCAAACAGGGCAATCACCAGCACGCCGATAAGCAGCTTGAGCGCAGCCACCACAACGGCCAGCAGCAGGCCGCCCGCAGAGAAGTGCGTCATCTGCCCCCACGGGAAGAAAACGCCGACGAACATCTGCAACACCACCAGCTGCTTGAGGCTGATGCCCCACTTCAGCACCGCAAAGCCGTAGCCGCTGTACTCGGTGAGTGGCCCCTCCTGCAATTCCTGCTCCGCTTCCGCGAGATCGAACGGCAGCTTGCCCATCTCGATAAAGGTGGCGAACGCGCAGGCGCAGAGCGCCAGCACCAGCGGGAGCGAACGTGAAACCGGCCAGTGGTAAACGGTGTCGGTGATGAAACTGATGTGGGTCGAGCCAGCAACCTGCGCGGCGACCCACAGCCCCAGCAGCAGAATTGGCTCAACCAGCACGCCGAGCATCGCCTCACGACTGGCGCCGATACCCGTAAACGGGCTGCCGGTGTCCAGGCCCGCAATCGCAAAGAAGAAACGCGCGATGGCGAAGAGGTAGATCAGCGTAATCAGATCGCCAAGCACGGGCAGCGGCGAGCCCACCGTCACTACCGGCAGCGCGGTGGCGATGGTCAGCATCACGCCGACCATCACGAACGGCGTCAGGCGGAACACCCAACCTGCGGCATCCGGCGCGACGCTCTGACGGGAGAGCAGCTTGAAGAGATCGCGGTACTCCTGGAGCACGCCAGGCCCGCGACGGTTGTGTAGCCGGGCGCGCGCCACGCGCGTGATGCCCGACAGCAGCGGCGCGGCGGCAAACAGCACCAGCGCCTGAAGAATTGCCAGTAACAAACTCATGTCAGGCTCCTCGTGAAATGACAATCACCACCAGCACCGCCAGCTCGATCAGCGCCAGGCGGCGGAACAGCACGGGCACGGCGGCACTCTGCCAGCCCGGCACCCAGCCCACCGGGTTCAGCCAGTGGCGCAGCTTCAGCACGGCGGCGAAGTTCTCCTTCACCGGCATGGCGAAACCGTGGGCGGTGATGACCATCGACTGCTCGTGTTCGTAGCCGCAGGCCCACGCCGCGCCGCGCGAGCGGGAGGCGAGACGGTCGCGTCTGAAGAACAGCATCAGCACGAACGGCAGGAGCGGCGCGGCAATCAGCAGCAGCGCCATCATCGGCTGGGACACGACGGTATGCGCCGTAGCCAGCGGCAGCGGAATGGCGTGGCCCAGAAGCGGCAGCAGCCACGGCGCGGCAACCCCACCTGCGATACAGCACAGCGCCAGCGCGACCACGCTGGTGGCCATCAGCACCGGGGCGCAACAGGCGTTTTCCGCTTCGCGGGTGCGCGGCGCGCCCAGGAAGGTGACGCCGTAAACCTTCGCCATACACATCACCGCCAGTGCCCCGGTAATCGCCAGCCCAACCGCCATCAGCGGGCCGAGCAGCCGCGCGATAAACGCGTCGCTCTGGCCGAGCGCGAAGAAGGATTGATAGATCACCCACTCCCCGGCAAAGCCGTTCAGCGGCGGAAGCGCGGCCATCGCCATCAGCCCGACCAGCATCGCCAGCGAAATGACGGGCATTTTTTTGCCAATCCCGCCGAGCTTTTCAATATCGCGGTGCCCGGTGCGAAACCAGACGCTGCCCGCGCCGAGGAACAGGGTGCTTTTAAACAGGCTGTGGTTGATAAGGTGATACAGACCGCCAATAAACCCGGCGGCAATCAGCGCCGGCTGGTTGAGCGCCAGCCCGCTGACGCCCGCGCCCATGCCGAGCAGGATGATGCCGATATTCTCCAGGGTGTGGTACGCCAGCAGGCGCTGGATGTTATGCTCCATCAGGGCGTACAGCCCGCCGACAAATGCGGTGATCATCCCCGCAATCAGCAGCGCCACGCCCCACCACAGCGGCGGCTGGCCGCCCGTCAGGGTTATCGTCAGGATGCCGAACAGACCGACCTTCATCACCACGGTGGAGAACAGCGCGGCAGCCGGGGCCGAGGCATTGGCATGCGCCTGCGGCACCCAGCCGTGCAGCGGGATAATCCCGGCCAGCAGGCCAAAACCGACTACGCCCAACAGCCAGACGTCATTCCCCAGCGGCTGGCCGTTAAGCACGGCAAAGTCCAGCGTGCCGAAACGCTGCCACACCAGCCAGCAGGCCAGCGCCAGCAGCAGCGTACCGAGTCGTCCGAGCGCAAACCACAGCTTGCCGGAGGCGCTGCATCCGGTCAGGAACACGCCGCACAGGGCCATGATTTCAGCCATCACCACCAGCGCGCCGAGGTTGCTGGCGACAACGGTGCAGACCGCGGCGGCCATCAACAGGTTGACCAGCAGGCCGTTGGCGTTGGTGTGCTGATGGCGGTGCCAGTCGATATTAAACAGGCTGATAAACAGCCCACACAGACCAAAGGTGACCAGCCAGATGGCATTTAGCGGCGTAAGCTCAACGGCGTGGTGAATCAGCGGGATGAGGGTGTCGACGGATTGGCCGTCGATCAGGACAACGCCGCCCGCCGCCAGCGTCATCAGGCTGCCGACCGCTCCGCCGATACCGGCGATCCAGCCGCTCAGCGTTTTATGGAAGGAGAGGAGCAGCGCCAGGACAGCGGCGGCGGCAAACCAGGCCACGCCGCTGGTCATCATAACTATCGCGTTCATTTCGCCCCCTCGTTAAGCGTCCGCAGCAGCGAAAGATCGCCGACGTCAGTATTGATGGTCAGCTCGCGCTTGCGTTTGCTGGTGCGGGCGATGTCGCGAATATTAACCAGAATTAACGCTTTGGTCGGACAGGTGCGCACGCAGGCCGGACCTTGTTCATCGAAGCTGCACAGGTCGCACTTCACCGCGACGGCGCGAATGCCCGGCACCCAGTCCAGCAGCGTGCTCACGCGTGCCGGTGCCGGCGGCGCAGGCGGCGCTTTCGGGGTGTTGGCATTCGCCGGAATATGCAGCGGACGGCTGCCGGAAAACTCAATGGCGCCGAACGGGCAGGCGATGCCGCACAGCTTGCAGCTCACGCACAGGCTTTCGTTCAGCTGTACCGCGCCGTCAACGCGGGTGATGGCATTGACGGGACAGACGCCTGCGCATGGCGCGTCTTCACAGTGGTGACAGAGCTGCGGGGCAGACTCTTTCTCATTACGCATGACGCGCAGGCGCGGCATGGACTGTAGCCCGTGCAGGCGGTGCGTTTCCGAGCACGCCGCCTCACAGGTTCGACAGCCAATACAGACCGTCGAGTCAGCAATTACAAAACGGTTCACCGGGTCATCCTCTGGTGATGGTCATTTTTGACGAAAAAAAACTGTCTTATCGACACTTCTCGACACTCGCTCTTCAGGCCACGTTCGCGGAGGATTTTCCGTCGATCAGCTGTTTCAGGTTGATCGGCTGATCGTGCTCAACGGCAGCGTAGAGGCCGTTATAAACCGGCGCGATTTTCTCCAGATAGTGCTCCAGCACCTGCTGGCGATCGCGGGTGCTGACGTGACCGTCCACCATGCCGTCGGCCATCAGTTGGGCTTTCGCAATACACTGTTTTTCACCCTCTTTTGTCTCAACGTAATACTCAATGGTGTGGCTGTTGAAGCTCTCCGCCAGGGTGACAAAAATCGTGAAGTGTCCAAACAACACAAAGCGCATATCCCCCTGCGCCGCGCAGCTCATGGCATGGTGCAGACGGGCTTTTGAGAGGGTGATCCCCTGAATCAGAGAGTTGCAGTAGAGGTGCCACTGATCCTGAAGCTGCTGATGACGTTGCGCGATGTAATCCGCTTTTTCGCTAATTTCCCAAATAGTCATAAAAGGTATCCGGTTAATGGAGTTAGCGGCTGTTAAGCAGATTTCGTGCCAATTTTTAATTTATTGATTTAAATGGATTTTAAAGAGATGCGCACTGTCACCGCCGCGGTGTCGACGTGTCATTTCGACAGCGTTGACATCGTCACGCCGTAACGCAAAACAAGCTGGCACTGTTATTGCATTAAAGGGGCAATTCATTAAGGAGGCGTCATGCACGAAATCACCCTCTGCCAGCGGGCACTGGAACTTATCGAACAGCAGGCTGTGCAGAACCATGCGAAGCGCGTGACCGGCGTCTGGCTGAAGGTCGGGGCGTTTTCCTGCGTCGAGACCAGCGCCCTCACCTTCTGTTTTGAGCTGGTGTGCCGCGGCACGCTGGCGGAGGGTTGCGCACTGTATATCGAGGAGCAGCAGGCGGAGTGCTGGTGCGAGCAGTGTCAGCAGTACGTCACGCTGCTGTCATCGAAGGTACAGCGCTGTCCGCAGTGCCAGAGCAGCGGGCTGCGCATCGTGGCGGATGACGGTATGCAGATCCAACGCCTCGAAATCGAGAAGGAGTAATGTATGTGTAGTACCTGCGGTTGCGCTGAAGGCAACCTGTATATAGAAGGGGATGAACACCGTCCCCACTCCGCGTTTCGCTCCGCACCCTTTTCTCCTGCCCCGCGTCCTGCGGCGGCACTGACCGGCATCACCTTTGCGCCGCAGCGTTCAGACGCGGGCGACCTGCATTACGGCCACGGCGAAGCAGGCACCCACGCGCCGGGCATCAGCCAGCGCGAGATGCTGGAGGTGGAGATCAATGTGCTGGACAAAAATAACCAGCTCGCCGCTCGCAATCGCGCCCGCTTTGCCGCCCGTCAACAGCTGGTACTGAACCTGGTCTCCAGCCCCGGCTCCGGTAAAACCACCCTGCTGACCGAAACCCTCAAACGACTGAATAAACGTGTCTCCTGCGCCGTTATCGAAGGCGATCAGCAAACGGTAAACGACGCGGCGCGCATCCGCGAAACCGGTACGCCCGCGATTCAGGTCAACACCGGCAAGGGCTGCCACCTGGATGCGCAGATGATTGCCGACGCCGCCCCGCGCCTGCCGCTGGCGGATAACGGCATCCTGTTTATTGAAAACGTCGGCAACCTGGTCTGCCCGGCAAGCTTCGACCTTGGCGAGCGGCATAAAGTGGCGGTGCTCTCCGTGACCGAAGGGGAAGACAAGCCGCTGAAGTATCCACATATGTTTGCCGCCGCCTCCCTCATGCTGCTGAACAAAGTCGACCTGCTGCCGTACCTGAATTTCGACGTGGATAAGTGCCTGGCTTACGCCCGGGAAGTGAACCCGGACATTGAGATCCTGCTGGTTTCCGCCACGCGCGGCGACGGGATGGACGCCTGGCTGAACTGGCTGGAGAGCGAACGATGTGCATAGGCGTCCCCGGACAAATTCATTCGATCGACGGCAATCAGGCCAAAGTGGAGATCTGCGGCATCCTGCGCGATGTCGATCTGACGCTGGTGGGCAGCCACGATGAGACCGGCGCAACGCGTCTCGGCCAGTGGGTGCTGGTCCACGTGGGGTTTGCCATGAGCGTGATTAATGAGGAAGAAGCCCGTGACACGCTGGACGCGCTACAGAATATGTTCGACGTTGAGCCGGACGTGGGTGCCCTGCTGTATGGTGAGGAACGATAACACATGCGTTACGTTGATGAATATCGCGCGCCTGAGCAGGTGTTGCAGCTTATCGATCGCCTGAAAACCCGCGCGTCCCTGCTGGACTACACGAAAGAAAAACCGCTGCGGATCATGGAGGTGTGCGGCGGACACACCCACGCCATCTTTAAATTTGGCCTCGACCAGCTGCTGCCGGAGAACATCGAATTTATCCACGGCCCCGGCTGCCCGGTGTGCGTGCTGCCCATGGGGCGCATCGACAGCTGTCTCGACATCGCCAGCCGCCCCGGTGTGATTTTTTGCACCTTTGGCGACGCCATGCGCGTACCGGGAAAAAATGGCTCGCTGCTCCAGGCGAAGGCGCGCGGCGCGGACGTGCGGATCGTCTACTCACCGATGGATGCCCTGACGCTGGCAGAGGCTAATCCTGAGCGTAAGGTGGTCTTTTTCGGGCTGGGTTTTGAAACCACCATGCCCGCCACCGCTATCACTCTCCAGCAGGCGAAAGCCCGCAACGTCACTAACTTTTACTTTTTCTGCCAGCACATCACGCTTATTCCCACGCTGCGTAGCCTGCTTGAAGCGCCGGACAACGGCATCGACGCCTTCCTGGCACCAGGACACGTCAGCATGGTGATCGGCACAGAAGCCTACGGTTTTATCGCTGAACAGTACAATCGTCCGTTAGTGGTGGCTGGTTTCGAGCCACTTGATCTACTGCAAGGCGTGACCATGCTGGTTGAGCAGAAAATAGCGGCCCTGAGTGTGGTGGAAAATCAGTATCGCCGCGTGGTGCCCGATGCAGGTAACAGACGGGCACAGCAGGCGATAGCCGACGTGTTTAGCGTCGAAGGCGACAGCGAGTGGCGCGGACTGGGGCTGATTGCCGAATCCGGCGTACACCTGACGCCCGCGTATCGCGCCTTCGATGCCGAAGCGCATTTCCGCCCGCAGCCGCAGAAGGTGTGCGACGATCCCCGCGCCCGCTGTGGCGACGTACTCACCGGCAAATGCAAACCTCATCACTGCCCGTTATTTGGCAACGCCTGTAACCCGCAAACCGCGTTTGGCGCGCTGATGGTCTCTTCCGAAGGGGCATGCGCCGCGTGGTATCACTATCGCAACCAGGAGTGTGAAGCATGAACACGGTGGAAATGGCGCACGGAAGCGGTGGACAGGCGATGCAGCAGTTGATTAACAGGCTGTTCATGGAAGCCTTTAACAACCCCTGGCTCGCCGAGCAGGAAGATCAGGCGCGTATTGACCTCGCGGCCCTGACCGCCCACGGCGACAGGCTGGCGTTCTCTACCGACAGCTACGTGATTGACCCGCTGTTCTTCCCGGGCGGCGATATCGGCAAGCTCGCCGTCTGCGGCACGGCAAACGACGTGGCCGTCAGCGGCGCGATCCCCCGCTACCTCTCCTGCGGGTTTATCCTCGAAGAAGGGTTACCCATGGAGACGCTCACGGCGGTGGTCAACAGCATGGCGCACACCGCCCGCGAGGCGGGGATCGCCATCGTGACCGGGGATACCAAGGTGGTGCAGCGCGGCGCGGCGGATAAGCTCTTCATTAACACCGCCGGAATGGGGGCGATCCCCGCCGACATTCACTGGGGCGCGCAACAGCTTTGCGCAGGCGACGTGCTGATTGTCAGCGGCACGCTGGGCTGCCACGGGGCAACCATCCTGAACCTGCGCGAAGGCTTAGGGCTGGATGGCGAGCTGCACAGTGACTGCGCGGTACTCACGCCGCTGATCCAGACGCTGCGCGACATGCCGGGTGTAAAAGCCCTGCGCGACGCCACGCGAGGCGGCGTGAATGCCGTCGTACACGAATTTGCCGCAAGCAGCGGCTGCGGAATTGAACTGACCGAGCGCGGCATGCCCGTTAAGCCTGCTGTACGCGGGCTGTGCGAGCTATTAGGGCTAGACCCGCTTAACTTTGCCAACGAAGGCAAGCTGGTGATCGGCGTGGAACGCACGGCGGCGGAAGCCGTACTTGAACAACTGCGCGCACATCCCTTAGGGAAAGACGCGGCCATCATCGGCGACGTGGTTGAGCGCAAAGGGGTGCGCCTGACCGGGCTTTACGGCGTGAAGCGTACGCTGGATCTGCCGCACGCTGAACCGTTACCCCGAATTTGCTAGACCGCGCCAAAAGCGGTCAGCGCTGAATGTCTCTTTTTTGCCAGTTTCTATTGGAAAGCAATAATGCCGTATACACCGATGAGCGATCTTGGACAGCAGGGCCTGTTTGACATCACGCGCACACTTTTACAACAGCCCGACCTCGGCGCGCTGAGCGATGCCCTGACGCGGCTGGTCAGGCAATCAGCGCTGGCGGACAGCGCCGCCATTGTGCTCTGGCATAGCGCAACCCACCGCGCGAGCTATTTCTCAACGCGTGATAACGGCAAAATCTTCGAATATGAAGATGAAACGTTTCTGGCCCACGGTCCGGTGCGACGTATTCTCTCCCGCCCGGAAGCGCTGCACTGCAATTTTGACCAGTTTCGCCAGGCCTGGCCGAAGCTGGCAGAGAGCAACCTTTACCACCCGTTCGGCCACTACAGCATGCTGCCGCTGGCGGTGGAAGGGCAAATTTTTGGCGGCTGCGAGTTTATCCGTAATAACGACCAGCCCTGGACCGAGGCGGAGTACGAGCGGTTGCATACCTTCACGCAGATTGTGGCCGTCGTGGCAGAGCAGATCCAAAGCCGCGTCACCAATAACGTGGATTACGACCTGTTGAGCCGCGAGCGCGATAATTTCCGCATACTGGTCGCCATCACCAATGCCGTGCTGTCGCGTCTCGATATGGACGAACTGGTGAGCGAAGTCGCCAAAGAGATCCATCACTATTTCAGGATCGATGCCATCAGCATTGCGCTGCGCGGCAACCGTAAGGGCAAGCTGAACATCTACTCCACCCACTACCTCGACGAAGCTAACCCGGCGCACGAGCAAAGCGAAGTGGACGAAGCGGGAACCCTGTCTGAACGGGTATTTAAAAGCAAAGAGATCCTGCTGTTAAACCTCAGCGAGCAGGATCCGGTAGCGCCCTACGAGCGGATGCTGTTTAACACCTGGGGCAACAAGATCCAGACCCTGTGCCTGCTGCCGCTGATGTCCGGCAACACCATGCTCGGCGTGCTTAAACTGGCGCAGTGCGATGAAGCCGTATTTACCACCGCCAACCTGAAGCTGCTGCGCCAGATCGCCGAACGTATCTCCATTGCGCTGGATAACGCCCTCGCCTATCAGGAGATCCACCGTCTGAAAGAACGGCTGGTGGACGAAAACCTGGCGCTGACCGAGCAGCTCAACAATGTGGACAGCGAGTTTGGCGAAATCATCGGACGCAGCGATGCCATGTACAACATCCTCAAGCAGGTGGAGATGGTGGCGCAGAGCGACAGCACGGTGCTGATCCTCGGTGAAACCGGCACAGGGAAAGAGCTGATTGCCCGGGCGATCCACAACCTGAGCAACCGCAACAGCCGCCGGATGGTGAAGATGAACTGCGCGGCGATGCCTGCGGGCTTACTGGAAAGCGACCTGTTCGGCCACGAGCGCGGCGCGTTTACCGGCGCCAGCAGCCAGCGGCTGGGCCGTTTTGAACTGGCGGATAAAAGCTCATTGTTCCTCGACGAAGTGGGCGATATGCCGCTGGAGCTTCAGCCTAAGCTGCTGCGCGTTTTGCAGGAGCAGGAGTTCGAGCGTCTCGGCAGCAACAAGCTGATCCAGACCGACGTGCGTCTGATTGCCGCCACCAACCGCGATCTGAAAAAAATGGTCGCCGACCGCGAGTTTCGCAGCGATCTTTACTATCGTCTGAACGTCTTCCCGATCTGCCTGCCGCCGCTGCGCGAACGCCCGGAAGATATTCCGCTGCTGGTGAAAGCCTTTACCGCGAAGATTGCCCGCCGGATGGGGCGAAATATCGACAGTATTCCTGCCGAAACGCTACGCACCCTTTCGGCGATGGAGTGGCCGGGGAACGTGCGCGAGCTGGAAAACGTCATTGAGCGCGCGGTCCTGCTGACGCGCGGGAACGTGCTCCAGCTCTCCCTGCCAGAGGTTACTCTCTCTGAAACGACCGTGGCCGCAAGCGAGCTTGCGAAAGAGGGAGAAGATGAATATCAGCTCATTATGCGAGTGCTGAAGGAGACCAACGGCGTGGTAGCCGGACCGAAAGGTGCGGCGCAACGGCTGGGGCTGAAGCGTACCACCCTGCTCTCGCGTATGAAGCGTCTGGGAATCGATAAAGAGAGCCTGAAATAACCCGTCATTCCGGCGGCGAGCGTCAGCGGGTACATATCGCTCCCGCGCTGGCGCAGGGATATTTGGTGCTCTTTTTATGTCTGCCTGCGCCGCGCCGTAGCCCTGAGCGTGATTTGTCGTCCACTGCGGCGCTGAGACGATTATTTTTTAGGCCGATACTTTTCCGGTAATTCCGGAACCGGACGACGATCGTCGATCAGATGTCGGATGGTCAGAATCGGATGACGCCATAACATACGTGGCCCTGCCCAGCGCATTACCTGCTTCATCTCTTCCCGTCGGGCGGGCTGATAACAGTGCACCGGGCACTGTTTGCAGGCAGGTTTTTCCTCACCAAACACGCATTTATCCAGCCGCTTATCGGCATAAGCCTTAAGCGCCGAATAGTGCCCCTCTTCTTTTATGGCGTGCGGACACCTGTTTTCGTACAGGGCGATCATTCTGGCGATCGTCTTTTTTTCTCGTGAAATACGTTTACCGGACATAACGTCGTCCTCAACAATAAAGTGTATTTATAATACCTTTTTATCCGCACATTTTCAGTTATTGCATTCCGTTTTCTGAAGCGTCCTTCCAGAATTACCCCTCCCCTCGCTGCGTTTTACTGGTATTTTATACAGGTGTAAATAACCGCATTCACCGGAGAGCTTATGCAACAGATCGCGATCGCCAAACCCTATCGGCACTTAAAAGTGGGTTACTTCAGAAAACGTCATGAAGACCGTAAAACGAAAATTCCAAAACGCTACAGCGTACACGCAGCGCTGAGCCTGAAAGGCGACTGGCTTGAACAAGCGGGATTTACCACCAACTCGCAGGTTCGGGTGGGCGTCGAGCACGGAAAAATCATCATTGAATTAATAGCGGAAGATGCCTCGTAAAGTCGTGACTTTTTTCTGCGCCGCACCTTTTTTTCATGCGACAATAGAAGGAACAATCGGCCATTGAGCCGCTCAAAGCGTAATATTTTCAAAGAAATGGATATCATAACTCCATGAGCACAATCGACAATTTCGACGCGCATACGCCGATGATGCAGCAGTACCTGAAGCTGAAGGCACAGCATCCGGAAATTCTGCTGTTTTACCGTATGGGCGATTTTTACGAGCTTTTTTATGACGATGCGAAACGTGCGTCTCAGCTGCTCGACATTTCTCTGACGAAACGTGGCGCGTCGGCAGGCGAACCCATCCCGATGGCGGGTATCCCGCATCACGCGGTTGAAAACTATCTGGCGAAGCTGGTGAACCAGGGCGAATCTGTCGCTATCTGCGAACAAATTGGCGACCCGGCCACGTCGAAAGGCCCCGTTGAGCGCAAGGTCGTACGCATCGTGACGCCGGGAACCATCAGCGATGAAGCCCTGCTTCAGGAGCGCCAGGATAACCTGCTGGCGGCGATCTGGCAGGACGGTAAAGGGTTTGGCTACGCCACGCTGGATATCAGCTCCGGTCGTTTTCGCCTGAGTGAACCGGCTGACCGTGAAACCATGGCGGCTGAACTACAGCGCACCAATCCGGCAGAACTGCTTTATGCAGAGGATTTCGCCGAGATGGCGCTGATTGAAGGTCGCCGCGGCCTGCGTCGTCGTCCACTGTGGGAGTTCGAAATTGATACCGCGCGCCAGCAGCTGAACCTGCAATTTGGCACGCGCGATTTGATTGGCTTTGGTGTGGAAAATGCCCCGCGCGGGCTATGTGCTGCAGGCTGCCTGTTGCAGTACGTGAAGGATACGCAGCGTACCGCCCTGCCCCATATCCGTTCAATTACCATGGAGCGTCAGCAGGACAGCATCATCATGGATGCCGCCACGCGCCGCAACCTGGAGATCACGCAGAACCTCGCGGGCGGCATGGAAAATACGCTGGCGTCGGTTCTTGACAGCACGGTTACCCCCATGGGCAGCCGTATGCTCAAACGCTGGCTGCATATGCCGATCCGCAACACCGAAACGCTGATTGGCCGTCAGCAAACCATTGCCGCATTGCAGGATCGTTACACCGAATTGCAGCCGGTGCTGCGTCAGGTGGGTGACCTTGAGCGTATCCTGGCGCGCCTGGCATTGCGTACCGCGCGTCCACGCGATCTCGCCCGTATGCGTCACGCTTTCCAGCAGTTGCCGGAACTGCGCGCTCAGCTGGGAGAGATCGACAGCGCGCCAGTGCAAAAGGTGCGCGAAACCATGGGCGAATTTACCGAGCTTCGCGAACTGCTGGAACGCGCCATCATTGATGCGCCGCCTGTTCTGGTGCGGGATGGCGGGGTTATTGCTCCGGGTTATAACGAAGAGCTGGACGAATGGCGTGCGCTGGCCGATGGCGCGACGGATTATCTGGATAAACTGGAAATCCGCGAGCGTGAACGTCTGGGGCTCGACACCCTGAAAGTCGGCTACAACGCGGTACACGGTTACTATATCCAGATCAGCCGTGGGCAGAGCCACCTGGCACCGATTCACTACGTTCGCCGCCAGACGCTGAAAAATGCCGAGCGCTACATTATTCCCGAGCTGAAAGAGTACGAAGACAAAGTGCTCACGTCGAAAGGTAAAGCGCTGGCGCTGGAGAAACAGCTGTATGACGAGCTGTTCGACATCCTGATGCCGCATCTGGCTGACCTTCAAATGAGCGCCGCTGCGCTGGCCGAGCTGGATGTGCTGGTAAACCTGGCCGAGCGCGCCGAAACGCTGAACTACACCTGTCCTACCTTTACTGACAAGCCCGGCATTCGCATTACCGAAGGTCGCCATCCGGTGGTTGAGCAGGTGCTGAACGAGCCGTTTATTGCCAACCCGTTGAATCTGTCACCGCAGCGAAGAATGCTGATCATTACCGGCCCCAATATGGGCGGTAAAAGTACCTATATGCGCCAGACAGCCCTTATCGCGCTGCTCGCCTACATCGGCAGCTACGTTCCGGCGCAGAAGGTTGAGATTGGCCCTGTCGACCGTATCTTCACCCGTGTGGGTGCGGCTGACGATCTGGCGAGCGGTCGCTCTACCTTTATGGTCGAGATGACCGAAACCGCCAACATTCTGCATAACGCGACAGAGAACAGTCTGGTGTTGATGGACGAAGTAGGACGCGGTACCTCCACCTATGACGGCCTGTCCCTGGCCTGGGCGTGCGCGGAAAGTCTGGCGAATAAAATCAAGGCGCTGACGCTGTTCGCGACGCACTATTTCGAACTGACACAGCTGCCAGAGAAAATGGAAGGCGTGGCTAACGTCCACCTTGATGCGCTTGAGCACGGCGACACCATCGCCTTTATGCACACGGTGCAGGACGGCGCGGCAAGCAAGAGCTATGGCCTGGCCGTCGCCGCGCTGGCGGGTGTGCCGAAAGAGGTGATTAAGCGCGCGCGTCAGAAATTGCGTGAGCTGGAAAGTTTGTCACCGAATGCGGCAGCTACGCAGATAGATGGTACGCAGATGTCACTGCTGGCGGTGCCGGAAGAGACCTCTCCGGCTGTGGAAGCGCTGGAAAATCTCGATCCGGATTCGCTGACGCCGCGTCAGGCGCTGGAGTGGATTTATCGGTTGAAGAGTCTGGTTTAGTTCTCTGCGGTCTTTTTTGCCGGGTGGCGGCTTCGCCTTACCCGGCCTACAAAACCCGTAGGCTCGGTAAGCGTAGCGCCACCGGGCAAAAGACCGCACAATATTATCGCCCGGTAAGCGCAGCGCCTCCGGGCTTTTTATTACAGCAGCGGCGGGATCGTCGGCACCTGCGGTGCTTCATCAATATCCTTCTGCGTCATGCGGAACGCTTCCGGGTAATGCTCGCGGCTGGTACGGCGCAGCGGTTCGGTATCGCGCCAGGTATACAGACAGTGCTGACACTGGTATACCGTCCAGACACCTTTCACCGGTGATGTTGCCATCACCTCAATATGTTCATCGGCACAACGTGGACAAATCATTTTTTCCTCCTTATTGACGTGCCGCCAGCATCGCGGTCAGTTTTTCGGCCCAGGCTTTGGTTTCAGGGAGATCCTGTACCGGCTGGCTGTAGTGACCACGGTTGTCCGGAGCGACTGGGGTGGTGGCATCAATGATCAGCTTGTCAGTGATCCCCGCCGGGCTGGAGCCGGGGTCAAGCTCCAGCACAGACATATTCGGTAGCTGCACCAGATCGCCTGCCGGATTGACCTTAGATGACAGCGCCCACATCACCTGCGGCAGGTTAAACGGATCGACGTCCTCATCCACCATAATCACCATTTTCACGTAACCCAGACCGTGTGGCGTGGTCATGGCGCGGAGCCCGACTGCACGGGCAAAACCGCCGTATCGTTTTTTGGTGGAGATAATCGCCAGCAGGCCGTGGGTGTACATGGCGTTTACCGCCTGCACTTCCGGGAATTCCGCCTTCAGCTGCTGATAGAGCGGCACGCAGGTAGCGGGCCCCATCAGATAATCAATCTCGGTCCACGGCATCCCCAGGTAGAGAGATTCGAAAATGGGTTTTGTGCGGTAAGAGACTTTATCAATGCGCACGACCGTCATGTTGCGCCCGCCGGAGTAGTGTCCGGTAAACTCACCGAATGGCCCTTCAATTTCACGTTTTCGGCCTTCAATCACCCCTTCGAGGATCACTTCCGACCCCCACGGCACATCGAAACCGGTCAGCGGAGCCGTCGCAATCGGATACGGGCTTTCGCGTAGCGCACCGGCCATCTCATACTCGGATTGATCGTATTTCAGCGGCGTGGCGCCCATCAGGGTGATGATCGGATCGTTACCCAGCGTAATGGCAATAGGCAGGTCTTCGCCGCGCTCTTCTGCCTTATGCAGATGCAGCGCGATATCATGCATCGGCACCGGTTGCAGGCCGAGCTTACGCTTGCCCTTCACTTCCATACGGTAAATCCCGACGTTCTGCTTGCCGAAGTGTTCGGGGTCGAGCGGATCGCGGGAGACAACGCACGCTTTATCGAGATAAAAGCCCCCGTCACCGTCGTTCAGGCGGAACAGCGGCAGAATGTCGAACAGGTTGATGTCTTCCCCGTCCACCGTGTTCTGCGCCCAGGCCGGATTTGCACGACGCTCTGGCGAGACGGGGAATTTGTCCCAGCGACGAATAAACTCGTCGATCTGTTTTTTCACCGGGGTATTTGCTGGCAGCCCCATCGAAATAGCGTGGTTTTGCCACGAGCCGATAGTGTTCATCACCACACGGGCATCTGTGAAGCCGCGAATATTATCGAACCACAGCGCAGGCGCACCATCGCCAATGCGTCCGGTAGCGTTGGCGGCGGCGGCTAAATCCGGCTCAGCGTTTACCTCTTCCTCAATTTTCAGCAGCTGCCCTTGCTCATCGAGCGCCTGCAAGAAGCTTCTCAAATCATCAAATGCCATCTTTATTCTCCTGTGAAAAATGTTTCGCTGCCTGCAAACCTTCCCAGCGTCGGGCTTTTTTATGCTCCAGACCAAACTGGTCGAGAACGCGGGTCACGATATGCTGGGTTATGTCATCGGCGGTTTGTGGGTGGTTGTAGTACGCAGGCATAGGCGGCACCATCGCCACGCCCATGCGGGAAAGGGCAAGCATGTTCTCAAGATGGATGGTGCTGAGCGGCGTCTCACGCGGAACCAGCACCAGCTTGCGTCCCTCTTTCAGCACCACGTCTGCCGCACGCCCTACTAGCCCTTCGGCGTAGCCCGCGCGGATACCCGCCAGCGTTTTCATGCTGCACGGAATGACGATCATGCCGTCGGTGCGAAACGAGCCGGAGGAGATGGTGGCAGCCTGATCGGCCGGGCTATGGACGACATCCGCCAGTGCATCAACGTCATGCGCAGTGAAGGGCGTTTCCAGCTCAATCGTGGTTTTTGCCCACTTCGACATCACCAGATGCGTTTCCACCTCCGGCATTTCCCGCAGCGCCTGCAACAACGCCACGCCTAATGGCGCACCCGTCGCGCCCGTCATTCCCACAATCAATCTCATTCAGCACCTCAATTATTTTGTTCGTATACGAACATATTAACTAAACTACGCCTCGATCCTGCTGCTGACAAGATCGTTCGCATACGATCACACTATTCGCTAAAAACTCTCGCGTTAAAATTCAGCCCGAGAGCGGCTATCATAGAGGGAGTATTTTTCCGTCGGAGTGTCCATGGAGTTAAGACAAGAAGCGTTTCACCTGCTACGTCAGCTTTTTCAACAGCATACCGCCCAGTGGCAACACGCATTGCCCGAACTGACCAAACCACAATATGCGGTGATGCGGTCAATTGCTGAAAATCCTGGCATTGAGCAGGTTGCCCTGACTGAAGTCGCGGTGAGCACCAAAGCGACGCTGGCAGAAATGCTGAGCCGCATGGAAGCACGCGGCCTGGTCAGGCGCGAGCACGATCCGGCGGACAAACGCCGTCGGTTTGTCTTTCTGACGGCCGAAGGTGAGGCCCTGCTTGAGAGCAGTAAACCGATTGGAAATGAGGTGGATGAGGCGTTTTTAGGGCGCCTTAACGGCGCGGAACGAGAGCAATTTTCAGCGCTCATTAAAAAGATGATGCAGGGTTAAGTAACCCTGACGCGCATAAAATCAATAAATGTTCGCACTTTCGCGGGCACATGCCGGGCATCGGGATAAACAGCATAGATGCCCTGCTGAGCAAACGTGTACTCCGGTAACAGCGAGACCAGCTTCCCTGCATCCAGTGCGTTACGCACCAGCCACTCCGGCAACAGCGCCACGCCACATCCCGCGAGGGCAAAAGCCATCAACGCCTGGGCACTGTCTGCATACAGGCGCGGCGCTTTTCTGATCTCAAAGGAAACCGGATGCCGATCAACGCCTCTCACCTGCCAGCGCAGCGGCGACGTTAAACGCTCGTGAATGATCCAGTCCGCTTCCGCCAGCTGCTCCAGCGAGTCAACCGGATGGTTTGCCAGCCAGCATGGCGTCGCCACGGGCAGGATGGTGAAGGAGGTCATCAACGCGGCGTGGTAGCGCGAATCTGCAAGCGTGCCGAGCCGGATAGCGACATCGAAGCGCTCGGCGATAAGATCGGCATGCAAAGAGGACGAGACATGCCGCACGCGGAGATCAGGGTGCAGCTGGCTAAACTCAGCCAGCAAAGGCACCACCACCTGCGAGCCATACTCGGGCGTGGTGGTGATCCGCAGTTCTCCCGTCAGCCCGGCGTGGTTGGCGCGAACATCATCCTGCAATCGCTCTGCATCCCGTAACAGCATCACGCTTCGTTGATGAAAGAGCTTCCCCGCTTCGGTCAGCGTCAGGCGTCGGGTGGTTCGCAGCAACAGGGTGACGCCCAGCTCCTCTTCAAGCTGACGAATATGAAAGCTGACCACCGCTTTTGTCAGCCCCATCGCCTCCGCCGCGGCGGTGAAACTGCCGGTGTCCGCTACGGCGATAAACATCGCCGTACGCTGTAAATTAAGCATCGCTTGCCTGGTTAACTGTCAAAATAATGTTGACAGTATATCGTCCTTTGTCGCGTTTATCCGTAACGCGCGGGCCGATACGATACGCCACCTCACCGGAGGAACTTCCATGACGTATCGCAGCAAAATCGCCGTCGTCTTTCTGCTCGGCTTTTTCCTTGATTTGATAAACATGTTTATTGCCAGCGTCGCCTTTCCGGCGATGGCTCACGCATTCAATACCACACCTTCCGCGCTTGCCTGGGTAAGTAACGGATACATTGCCGGGCTGACGTTAGTCATCCCATTCAGCAGTATTCTGACGCGCCGCGTCGGGCCGAAGCGCGTTATTCTGCTCTCACTGCTTCTCTTTAGCGCGGCCTCCGTTGCGGCGGGTCTCTCATCTTCGCTGGAAAGTTTGATTGCCTGGCGCGTCGTGCAGGGCGCCGGAGGGGGTTTACTGATCCCGGTTGGTCAGGCGCTGACCTGGCAACAGTTTAAGCCTCATGAGCGGGCCAGACTCACCTCGGCGGTGATGCTGGTCGCGCTGCTTGCCCCCGCCTGCTCACCGGCTGTGGGCGGCATGCTGGTTCAGACATTCACCTGGCGCTGGATATTTTTTGCCACCCTGCCCGTCGCCATTGTCACCTTTGTTTTGGCCTGCGCGTGGCTTAAAACAGAACCGTCACCGATAAACACCACCAGAATAGTAAACCTGTCTTTGCTGACGGATCCGCTGTTGCGCTTATCCATGCTTATCTATGTATGCGTACCCGGCATCTTTATTGGCGTGAACGTAACGGGCATGTATTACCTTCAGAGCGAGGCCAATATGACGCCCACCGCAACGGGCATGCTTATGCTGCCGTGGTCTGTGGCATCGTTTTTGGCTATCACCGCGACAGGACGCTATTTCAACCGTATCGGCCCGCGGCCGCTGGTGGTCATCGGTTGCCTTTTGCAGGCAACGGGCATTCTGCTTTTAATCAACGTCGGCCCGGCTATGCTGTTACCTGCCGTTGCGTTTGCGTTAATGGGTGCGGGGGGAAGCCTTTGCAGCAGTACGGCTCAGAGCAGCGCGTTTTTGACAACGCGGCGGGAAGATATGCCTGATGCCAGTGCGCTATGGAATCTGAATCGTCAGTTGAGCTTTTTTGCGGGTACCCTGCTGCTGGCGCAGGCGCTGAGCTTCATGCAAGCTTATTTTACGCCGCTGGCCGCCTGGCACGGGATGTTTATTTTTGCCGCAGTTATCACTCTGCTGCCCGTACTGTACGTCTACCGTCTTAATAACACGCAGTTACTTGCGCAACTGCAACAGGAGCAACCATGACTCATTTCGAACAAGAGATCCTCGACATCCACGTCGCCCTTGAAAACTGGTTAGGTGCAGGCGAAGGCGATCGGGACACCCTGCTCGCCCGTTTTCGTCCGGATTTTCTGATGGTTCCACCGAGTGGCACCCATTTAGATCATCACGCTCTGGCCAAATTTTTATATGCGCAGCGGGGAACCCGACCCGGGCTCAGGATCGGCATTGATGCGCTAACGACGCTTCAGACATGGGACAACGGCGCGGTGCTCCATTACCGGGAGACGCAAACCCGGCCTGGCCAGCCCGTCAACGTGCGCTGGTCAACCGCGGTGCTTAATCAGGAAGGGGATAACATCACCTGGCGTTTGCTGCACGAAACGGCGCAATCGTAAGGCATAAAAAAGGCCCGTCTCACGACGGGCCTTTTCTGACGAATGGTTGCTTACTCGCGGAACAGCGCTTCGATATTCAGACCTTGCCCTTGCAGGATTTCACGCAGGCGGCGTAGCCCTTCAACCTGAATCTGACGAACACGTTCACGGGTCAGGCCAATCTCACGGCCGACATCTTCCAGTGTCGCAGCTTCATACCCCAGTAAACCGAAACGACGTGCCAGCACTTCACGCTGTTTGGCGTTCAGTTCGAACAGCCATTTGACGATGCTCTGTTTCATATCATCGTCCTGCGTGGTGTCTTCCGGGCCGTTGTCTTTTTCATCGGCCAGGATGTCCAGCAGCGCTTTTTCGGAGTCACCACCCAGCGGGGTGTCAACCGAGGTAATGCGCTCGTTGAGACGCAGCATACGGCTTACGTCATCAACCGGTTTGTCGAGTTGCTCTGCGATCTCTTCCGCACTTGGCTCGTGGTCCAGTTTATGGGACAACTCGCGCGCGGTACGCAGATAAACATTCAACTCTTTGACGATGTGGATCGGCAGTCGAATCGTACGGGTCTGGTTCATAATAGCCCGTTCGATGGTCTGACGAATCCACCAGGTCGCGTAGGTTGAGAAACGGAACCCGCGTTCCGGGTCAAACTTCTCAACTGCGCGGATGAGACCTAAGTTGCCCTCTTCAATCAGATCCAGCAGAGCCAGACCACGATTGCCGTAACGGCGGGCAATTTTCACGACCAGTCGCAGGTTACTTTCGATCATGCGACGACGCGAGGCAACATCACCACGCAAAGCACGACGTGCGAAATAGACTTCTTCTTCGGCCGTTAGCAGTGGGGAGTAACCAATCTCCCCAAGGTAAAGCTGAGTCGCGTCCAGCACACGCTGTGTGGCACCCTGCGATAACAGCTCTTCTTCAGCCAAATCGTTATCACTGGGTTCCTCTTCTACTAAGGCTTTTTCGTCAAAAGCCTCTGATCCGTTCTCATCAAATTCCGCGTCTTCATTTAAATCATGAACTTTCAGCGTATTCTGACTCATAAAGGTGGCTCCTACCCGTGATCCCTGGACGAGACACCCTGGCTGGCATGCCCCGTCAATTTATCGCTGCGGTAAATATTGCAGCGGGTTTACGGATTTCCCCTTGTAACGAATTTCAAAATGCAAGCGTGTAGAACTGGTTCCGGTGCTACCCATGGTAGCGATTTTTTGCCCCGCCTTAACTTCTTGTTGTTCCCGGACCAGCATAGTGTCGTTATGGGCGTAGGCACTCAGGTAATCATCGTTATGTTTGATGATAATAAGATTACCGTAACCGCGCAGTGCGTTACCGGCATAGACAACGCGTCCGTCTGCGGTCGCGATGATTGCCTGTCCTTTACTGCCTGCGATATCGATCCCTTTGTTGCCCCCCTCAGAGGTAGCGAAGTTCTCGATAATCTTGCCGTCAGTTGGCCAGCGCCAGGTGGTGATTGACGAGCTGGCATTCTGACTGCTTGCAGTCGGTACAGTAGAGCTAACCACAGGTGCCGTAGTCGGTGCTGTGACAACAGTCGCAGTACCTTTATTATTCGGCAACATTTTGTTAGCACTCTGATCACCTGAATCCTCAGAATACGTAATTACAGGTTGTGAAGCAACCACCGTGGTGGTTTTTTGTGCAGGAGTAACGCTGTTATTTTGCGCAGTTACGTCGGCCGCTGAAACGGTGTTGCCTGGTGTAAGCGGTGTCCCCGTCGCGTTGCCAACCTGAAGCGTTTGCCCGACTTCCAGAGCATACGGGGCCTGGACGTTGTTTCGCTGTGCCAGATCGCGGAAATCGTTCCCGGTGATCCAGGCAATATAGAACAGCGTATCGCCGCGCTTCACGGTATAGGTGCTGCCGCCGGTATAGCTACCTTTCGGAATGTTCCCATACTTACGGTTATACACTATGCGGCCATTTTCAGTCTGAACAGGCTGTTCCACTGCCTGAATCTGCGTAGGCTGCGTAACTGGACGCTGAACCGGCTGGATCTGCGGAGTTTGCTGCGCCGTTGAGGTGCCCATTTTAGGCGGAGGGGTGATCAACATTCCGCTGGACGTGTTACCCGAGCCGCTGGTTCCATTAACGGAACTGACGGGCGCAGGCGCGTTATTTGAACTTGTACAGCCTGCCAGCCAGAGCGAAACCAGTGATAATGCCGCAACACGGCTGATGGTGAATTTTGGGCTTCCCGCGCTCATTTATCCCCCAGGAATGTGTTAACTACCAGTGACTTAAAAATAACCGTGAAGGCACGAATCTATCGCGCCACACCATACGCTGAATTTGCCTTAATAACCCTGGAAAAATCCGAGTCTCAGGCCAGTTCGCCCTTAACCAGGGGCACAAAGCGCACGGCTTCCACGGTATCGATAATAAACTCGCCGCCGCGTCGACGAACGCGCTTCAAAAGCTGCTGCTCATCGCCGACGGGCAATACAAGAATGCCACCCTCGTCCAGCTGCGAAAGAAGCGCAGTGGGGATTTCAGGTGGCGCTGCCGTGACAATGATGGCGTCAAACGGGGCGCGAGCCTGCCAACCCTGCCATCCATCGCCGTGGCGTGTCGATACATTATGTAAATCAAGCTGTTTCAGGCGACGGCGCGCCTGCCACTGCAACCCTTTAATCCGTTCCACCGAACAGACATGGTGCACAAGGTGAGCCAGGATCGCGGTTTGATACCCTGAACCGGTGCCAATTTCCAGCACCCGGGACTCTGGCGTTAGCTCCAGAAGCTCCGTCATACGCGCCACCATGTAGGGCTGCGAAATTGTCTGGCCTTGCCCAATGGGCAGCGCCACGTTTTCCCACGCTTTGTGTTCAAACGCCTCATCTACAAACTTCTCACGGGGAACCTGGGCAAGCGCGTTCAGCACCTGCTCGTTGGCGATCCCCTGTGCGCGTAATTGTTCCAGAAGAGTTTGTACACGTTTACTTACCATTGCGCGTTCACTCCGACCCGATCTAACCAGTCCGACACCACATCATGCGCGCTATAAGCGGTTAAATCTACGTGCAACGGCGTAACGGAAACGTACCCTTCATCCACCGCAGCGAAGTCGGTGTCTGGCCCGGCATCGCATTTATCTCCCGGCGGGCCGATCCAGTACAGGGTATTGCCGCGCGGATCCTGCTGGGGAATAACCTGATCGGCAGGATGGCGACTGCCACAGCGCGTCACGCGGATCCCTTTGATCTCGTCCAGCGGGAGGTCCGGCACGTTAATATTGAGGATACGTCCGGTACGCAGCGGCTCGCGGCCAAGCGCACGGAGAATGGAGCAGGTCACCGCGGCGGCTGTGTCATAGTGGGTGTGACCGTTTAACGAGACCGCCAGCGCCGGAAACCCCAGGTGACGCCCTTCCATCGCCGCAGCCACGGTGCCGGAGTAAATCACATCATCGCCAAGATTTGGCCCGGCATTGATGCCGGAGACCACAACGTCCGGCCGCGGGCGCATCAGCGCGTTCACGCCCAGAAACACGCAGTCGGTCGGCGTCCCCATCTGGACGGCAATATCGCCATTCTCAAAGGTAAAGGTGCGAAGTGAAGATTCCAGCGTCAATGAGTTAGACGCGCCACTGCGGTTACGATCGGGAGCCACGACCTGCACATCCGCAAATTCGCGGAGGTGTTTCGCCAGCGTCTGAATACCTGGCGCATGGATCCCGTCATCGTTACTCAGCAATATTCGCATAATCACCCGACGTGTTGATAAGTTCCCTGACAACACTGGTGGCAAAGCTACCTGCCGGCAGCCAGAAGCGTAACTCGACGGTTACGTCATCCCACCAGTTCCAGCTCAGCTGTTGCGGGTAGAGGAGCATCGCACGGCGTGCCGCCTCGACCTTTTCCCGCACCAGCAACGATTGTAATTCTGGCGCATCCGCCACCGCTGACTGCTCAGCGGCCAGCGCCTCGCCCTGGGTTCCCCAGTCGCCTGAACCCGGCAAGGTGGCGGTAATCATCAGCGTTTTAGCGTCCACGCGCGACTGGACATCGGCCATCTCTTCGGCCGTTGCCACAAACCAGCTTCCGCGTCCCGCTAATTGTAGCGCATCGCCGACAACAACTTGATTAGCGTCCGGTTTTTTCAGCCGTTCGCTCACAATCTGATTAAACAACGCACTGCGGGCCGCCGACAACCAAAAACTGCGTTTATTACGATCGCGCACCGGTGCACCGCTTTGCGCCCAGCGCAGCGCGCCCAGCAGGTTGCTACCACCGATACCAAAGCGCTGAGCACCGAAATAGTTTGGTACGCCGCGTTCGTTTATGGCCTTTAGGCGTTTTTCAACGTCCTCGCGTTCGGTCACTTCGCGCAACACCAGGGTAAAGGCATTGCCTTTCAGTGCGCCCAGACGCAATTTGCGTTTATGGCGGGCGTACTCCAGTACCTTACAGCCCTCAAGCTCAAATTTGCTTAAATCGGGCATGGCATTGCCGGGCACGCGGGCGCAAAGCCACTGTTCGGTCACGGCATGTTTATCTTTTTGACCGGCAAAGCTCACTTCGCGGGCGTGAATATTGAGGAATTTTGCCAGCGCGTCCGCCACGAAGCGGGTATTGCAGCCGTTTTTCAGAATGCGCACCAGGATGTGCTCGCCTTCGCCGTCCGGCTCAAAACCCAGATCTTCCACTACCACGAAATCTTCAGGGTTGGCTTTCAGCAGACCCTTGCCCTGCGGTTTACCGTGCAGATACGTCAGATTGTCGAAATCCGTCATTTGGCCGCCTTCACCAGCAGCGCCACGGCTTCACAGGCAATGCCTTCGCCACGACCGGTAAAGCCCAGCTTCTCCGTGGTGGTCGCTTTGACGTTGACGTCGTCCATATGGCAACCCAGATCTTCAGCGATAAACACGCGCATCTGAGGGATGTGCGGCAGCATCTTTGGTGCCTGAGCAATGATCGTCACATCAACGTTGCCGAGGGTGTAGCCTTTGGCCTGAATACGACGCCAGGCTTCGCGCAGCAGTTCGCGGCTGTCTGCGCCTTTAAAAGCAGGATCGGTGTCCGGGAACAGTTTGCCAATGTCGCCCAGCGCGGCGGCACCCAGCAGCGCGTCGGTCAGCGCATGCAGCGCCACGTCGCCATCAGAATGCGCCAGCAGACCTTTTTCGTAAGGAATGCGCACGCCGCCAATGATAATTGGGCCAACGCCGCCAAAGGCGTGTACATCAAAACCGTGTCCAATACGCATT
Source organism: Enterobacter cloacae complex sp. P29RS (assembly GCF_014893445.1). Lineage (NCBI taxonomy): Bacteria > Pseudomonadati > Pseudomonadota > Gammaproteobacteria > Enterobacterales > Enterobacteriaceae > Enterobacter > Enterobacter cloacae complex sp. P29RS. The sequence continues at coordinate 173,775 of NZ_JADBPZ010000002.1, forward strand.
ATGCCTTCTCCTGACTGGTCGTACGGGTAAGATAAAATTCCGCGAGCTGTAAGTCTTCCGGGCGCGTCACTTTTATATTATCAGCGCGTCCTTCAACAAGCGTGGGGTGGAAACCGCAATACTCCAGCGCCGAGGCTTCGTCCGTAATGGTCGCACCTTCTTTAAGCGCTCGCGTTAAGCAGTCGTGGAGTAATTCGCGGGGAAAAAATTGTGGCGTCAGCGCGTGCCACAGATCGACGCGCTCGACGGTGTGGGCAATCGCCGGTTTACCCGGTTCGGCACGCTTCATGGTGTCACGCACCGGGGCGGCCAGAATGCCGCCCACTTTACTGGTTTCACTCAGGGCCAGCAGACGCGACAGATCGTCGTGATGCAGACAGGGACGCGCGGCATCGTGCACCAGCACCCACTGCGCGTTCCCGGCAGCCTGAATGCCCGCCAGAACGGAGTCAGCCCGCTCTGCGCCGCCGTCAACGACGGTAATCTGAGGATGATTTGCCAGCGGGAGCTGCGCAAAACGTGCATCGCCGGGGCTGATGGCAATAACAACGCGTTTCACCCGGGCATGCGCCAGCAGCGCCGCCACGGCGTGCTCGAGGATCGTTTTATCGCCAATTGAGAGATACTGCTTAGGACATTCTGTCTGCATACGCCGGCCAAAACCTGCGGCCGGCACCACGGCACAGACGTCCGAAAAAGTTGCTGCCATGTCGTAATCCTGGGCCTGATTATCGATTGTTTTGTGCGGAGCCCTGATTGCGTTTAGACGCATCCGGAACCAGGCGATAAAACGTTTCGCCCGGCTTAGTCATACTAAGTTCATTGCGTGCGCGCTCCTCAATCGCCTCCTGGCCGCCATTGAGGTCATCAATTTCAGCAAAAAGTTGATCGTTACGCGCTTTAAGTTTGGCGTTTGTCGCCTGCTGTGCCGCGACGTCATCGCTCACCCGGCTGTAGTCGTGCAGTCCGTTTTTGCCGAACCACAGCGAATATTGCAGCCAGACCAGCAAAGCCAGCAACAGCAGCGTTAGTTTACCCATCCTGCCCCCTGAAAAAACGGCATCATCATCCCATAACTTTCCGCTGGACTCTACTGCGGGGTTTTAATTATGCCGTAAGTTAGCCCATCAGCCATAAAAACAGCAGGCCAAAGATGGCCACAACGGTGGCGATAGTGATGAGCGTACTATACAGGAGCTTGCCGTTGAAAAGGGAGTGCAGCGCCACGCCCACCACAACCGCAACGGGCATCAGCGCGAGGAAGAAAGGCCAGGTATAGAGGAAGAAAAAGAGGGTGTTTCCACCGTAGATCAAGAACGGGATACCCAGCGCCAGTAGCCACGACACAAAGCCGACAATCGCCCCAGGGAAGGACCAGGTCGTCTCGTCGTCGGTCGTTAACGGTTCCGACCCGGTGGTAATCATGTAGTTTTCACTGTTGCGCATAGCTAATCCTGTGACCGTGACTCATCGCTCGGGAAGACAGCTCCCGAACGATACCGTCTCAGGATCTGATAATATCGTCCCGTCTGAGCAGGTCTAATAATTGGCTTACTAAATTTGTTACCAATTGTTGACCTTCCAGATGAATCTCAGGGGATTCAGGCGCTTCGTAAACCGAGTCAATACCGGTGAAGTTTCGCAGCTCTCCCGCGCGGGCTTTTTTATACAGCCCTTTCGGATCGCGCGCTTCGCAGATTGCCAGCGGCGTATCCACAAACACTTCAATGAAGCGATTCCGGCCCACGCGCTCACGCACCATCTGACGTTCGGCGCGGTGCGGTGAGATAAACGCCGTCAGCACCACCAGCCCGGCATCCGCCATCAGGCTGGCGACTTCTCCCACCCGGCGAATGTTCTCTTTACGGTCTTCATCGCTGAACCCTAAATCGCTGCACAGGCCGTGACGCACGTTGTCGCCGTCCAGCAGGTAGGTGCTCACTCCCTGCTGATGCAGCGCTTCTTCCAGCGCGCCTGCCACCGTGGATTTACCGGAGCCAGACAGCCCGGTAAACCACAGCACAACCCCACGGTGACCGTGGAGCTGTTCGCGCTGGGCGACGGTGACCGGATGAGGATGCCAGACGACGTTCTCATCATGGGCAGCCATTACTTGCCTCCCAGCAAATCGCGTGCGCCCCAGTGCGGGAAGTGTTTACGCACCAGCGCATTCAGCTCAAGTTCAAACGCGCTGAACTCAGAGGCCACGGTAGCCTGCGTGTTTGGTTCACGGACCATCCCGGCGCCGACGGTGACGTTGGTCAGGCGGTCGATAAAGATCAGCCCGCCCGTCACCGGATTCTGCTGATACGGATCCAGCACCAGCGGCTCGTCGAAGGTCAGATCCACCAGACCGATGCCATTCAGCGGCAGCTCGCTCACGTCACGGTGGGTCAGGTTGTTGATGTCCACCTGGAACTGAATGCCGTCCACGCGGGCGCGGGTTTTCTTGCCGGCAATTTTAATGTCATAGCTCTGGCCTGCGGTCAGGGGCTGTTCCGCCATCCACACCACGTCCATGGATGCGCCCTGCACCGCCGCCAGCGTTTCCTGCGCGTCGACCAGCAGATCGCCGCGGCTGATGTCAATCTCGTCTTTTAGCACCAGGGTTACCGCTTCACCTGCCCCTGCTTCGTCCAGATCACCATCAAAGGTGACGATACGGGCAATGGTCGATTCCACGCCGGACGGCAGCACCTTCACGCGCTGGCCCACGTTGACCGAGCCGGACGCAAGGGTGCCGGAGAAGCCGCGGAAATCGAGGTTCGGACGGTTTACGTACTGCACCGGGAAGCGCATCGGCTGGGTCTCAACCACGCGCTGAATTTCAACGGTTTCCAGCACCTCCAGCAGCGTCGGGCCGCTGTACCACGGCATGTTCGCGCTCTGAGAGGCGACGTTATCCCCTTCCAGCGCCGACAGCGGCACAAAGCGAATATCGAGGTTGCCCGGCAGCTGTTCAGCAAAGGTCAGGTAGCTCTGGCGGATCTCGTCGAATCGCGCTTCGCTGTAGTCCACCAGATCCATTTTGTTCACCGCCACCACCAGGTGTTTGATCCCCAGCAGCGTAGAGATAAAGCTGTGACGACGCGTCTGATCCAGCACGCCTTTACGGGCGTCCATCAGCAGGATCGCCAGGTCACAGGTGGACGCGCCGGTCGCCATGTTACGGGTGTACTGCTCATGCCCCGGGGTGTCGGCGATAATAAATTTGCGCTTTTCGGTAGAGAAGTAGCGATAGGCGACATCAATGGTAATGCCCTGCTCGCGCTCCGCCTGCAAGCCGTCCACCAGCAGCGCCAGGTCGAGTTTTTCGCCCTGGGTGCCGTGGCGTTTACTGTCATTGTGCAGGGAAGAGAGCTGATCTTCGTAAATTTGTCGCGTGTCGTGCAGCAGACGACCAATCAGGGTACTTTTCCCGTCATCAACGCTGCCGCAGGTCAGGAAACGCAGCAGACTTTTGTACTGTTGGGCGTGCAGATAAGCTTCTACGCCGCCTTCATCGGCAATTTGTTGGGCAATAGTCGTATTCATGGCGGCTCCTTAGAAATAACCCTGACGTTTCTTCAGCTCCATGGAGCCTGCCTGGTCGCGGTCAATCACGCGGCCCTGTCGCTCACTGGTGGTCGACACCAGCATCTCCTCGATGATCTCCGGCAGCGTCTGCGCACTGGATTCCACCGCGCCGGTCAACGGCCAGCAGCCGAGAGTACGGAAACGGACCATCTGTTTTTTGATCACTTCACCCGGCTGTAAATCAATGCGATCGTCGTCGATCATCATCAGCATGCCGTCGCGCTCCAGGACCGGGCGCTCTGCTGCCAGATACAGCGGAACGATCTCAATATTTTCCAGATAGATGTACTGCCAGATATCCAGCTCGGTCCAGTTGGAGAGCGGGAAGACGCGAATGCTTTCGCCCTTGTTTATCTGGCCGTTGTAGTTGTGCCACAGCTCCGGACGCTGGTTTTTCGGGTCCCAGCGGTGGAAGCGGTCGCGGAAAGAGTAGATTCGCTCTTTGGCGCGGGATTTCTCTTCGTCACGCCGCGCGCCGCCGAAGGCCGCATCAAAACCGTATTTATTCAGCGCCTGCTTCAGCCCTTCGGTTTTCATGATATCGGTATGCTTGGCGCTGCCGTGCACGAACGGGTTGATGCCCATCGCCACCCCTTCCGGGTTTTTGTGCACCAGCAGCTCGCAGCCGTAGGCTTTGGCGGTACGGTCACGAAACTCGTACATCTCGCGGAATTTCCAGCCGGTATCCACATGCAGCAGCGGGAACGGCAGCGTTCCCGGATAAAACGCTTTACGCGCCAGGTGCAGCATGACGCTGGAATCTTTACCGATGGAGTACATCATCACCGGGTTAGAGAACTCGGCGGCCACTTCGCGGATAATATGGATACTTTCCGCTTCGAGCTGCCGCAGGTGAGTAAGTCGTTTTTGGTCCATAACCGTTCCTTAAGCCAAATTTACAACAGAAGCGCCGAAGCCTTCTGTGTCGGTTGTGTGTTGGAACCAGGCGAGCGAGCTGTGCAACTGCACCACTTCTCCCACCACGATCAGGGCGGGCATCGGGGCGTCTTTCGCCAGGGTTGCAAGGTCTTGTAAAGTGCCGATGGCGACATGCTGATCGACGCGTGTCCCGCGGGAGATCACTGCTACCGGCGTCGTCGCATCGCGACCGTGCTGAATAAGCTGTTCGCTGATGTCTGCCGCTTTCATCGTGCCCATATAAATCGCCAGCGTTTGTCGGCTCTGGGCGAGATGCGACCAGTCAAACGGCGTGCTGTCGGCTTTATAATGCCCGGTCACAAAGGTCACGCTCTGGGCGTAATCGCGATGGGTCAGCGGAATACCGGCGTAGGCCGTGACGGCAGACGCCGCCGTAATGCCGGGGACCACCTGGAACGGGACGCCCGCTTCGGCTGCCGCCTGCAACTCCTCGCCACCACGGCCGAAGATAAACGGGTCGCCCCCTTTCAGACGCACCACGCTCTTGCCCGCTTTTGCGGCGGCAATCAGCATTTGATTGGTGTCGTGCTGCGGCACGGAGTGCTCGCCGGCACGTTTGCCGACGCAAATTTGCTCCGCGTCACGGCGGATCAGTTCGCGAATACCGTCGGTGACCAGATGGTCGTAGAACACGACATCCGCATCCTGAAGAACCTGGAGGCCACGCAGCGTGAGCAGCCCGGCATCGCCCGGCCCGGCGCCCACCAGAATGATCTCCCCGCCCGTGCTGCCGGGGTTATCCAGTTCGTCCTCGAGAATTTGTTGCGCCGCCGTCTCGTTACCGGCATGCATCAGGCTGGCAAAGCGGCCGCGAAACACACGCTCCCAGAAGCGACGGCGTTCCGTCACGCTGGTCAGACGCGTTTTAAGGTGGTTGCGCCAGTAGCTGGCCTTCTCCGCCATGCGCCCGAGGCTGGTCGGCAGCAGCGCTTCGATTTTTTCCCGCAGCACGCGCGCCAGCACCGGTGCGGTGCCGCCGGAGGAGATCGCCACCAGCAGCGGCGAGCGGTCAACAATCGACGGGAAGATAAACGAGCACAGCGGCTGGTCGTCTACCACGTTCACCAGACGGTGGCGGACCTGGGCTGCGTCGGAGATTCGGCGGTTGAGCGCCCGATCTTCGGTTGCCGCAATCACCAGCACCACGCTGTCGATCTGAGACTCTTCAAAATCCGCCTCTGCAACGACCTGCACCTGCGCCCCGGCGCGTTGCAGGAACGCGATTTTGCGATCGGCAATTTCACCCGTCCCGACAACCAGTACCGGTCGGTCTTTCAAGGCAGCAAAAAGGGGGAGATAGTCCACAGGCAACAACTCACTAACAACCAGGAATAAAGGGACTATAGGGGGCGGCTTAGACCGAATGAAATTACGAATTGGAATGAGTAGTTACTCAATGGAATAACGCCATGGAAAAGCAAATATCAAAAAGTGCTTAACACGCGAAATTTCGGGCATTTAAGCGCAATTCAAATTGTGTCTACCCGATCACAGTTTCATACTATGCGGGTTAAAATTTTGCTCTGTTTTTAAGGACTCACTATGTTTTCCGCAATGCGCCACCGATTCGTTGCCCTGGCGCTCGGCGTTTGCTTTATCCTTCCGGCTCAGGCAAAAAATCAATCTTACGGTGAAATAGCCAGTATGCAGGCGCGGCATATTGCGACGGTCTTTCCGGGCCGCATGACCGGAACCCCAGCCGAAATGCTCTCGGCAGACTATATTCGTCAGCAGTTTGCGGATATGGGCTATGAGAGCGACATTCGCGCTTTCCACAGCCGCTACATCTATACCTCACGCAATAAAACGCAGAACTGGCATAACGTAACCGGCAGCACGGTCATTGCGGCGCACGAAGGAAAGGCGGCTGAGCAGATTATTATTATGGCGCACCTTGATACCTACACGCCGATGAGCGACGCCGATGTCGATAATAACCTCGGCGGGCTGACGCTTCAGGGACTGGATGACAATGCGGCGGGGCTGGGCGTCATGCTTGAGCTGGCCGAACGCCTGAAGAATATTCCGACGAAATACAGCATTCGCTTTGTTGCGACCAGCGGTGAAGAAGAAGGAAAACTCGGCGCTGAGAATCTCCTTAAGCGCATGACCGCTGAGGAGAAGAAAAATACGTTGCTGGTGATTAACCTCGATAATCTGATCGTGGGAGATAAGCTCTATTTTAATAGCGGACAGAGCACGCCGAGCAGCGTACGTAAACTCACCCGCGACCGCGCGCTGGCGCTTGCCCGCACGCATGGCGTCTATGCCGCGACAAATCCGGGCGGTAACCCCGATTATCCCAAAGGCACGGGCTGCTGTAATGACGGTGAAGTGTTTGATAAGGCGGGCATTCCGGTGCTGTACGTCGAGGCGACTAACTGGGCGCTGGGCAAAAAAGATGGCTATCAGCAGCGCGCTAAATCGAAGGCGTTCCCAAACGGGACCAGCTGGCATGACGTGCGGCTGGATAATCAGCAGCACATTGATAAAACGCTGCCGCAGCGGATTGAGCACCGCAGCCGGGATGTCGTGAAAGTGATGCTGCCGCTGGTGAAGGAGCTGGCGAAAGCGGGGAAAGCCTGATGCAATTAAGCCCGGTGGCGCTGCGCTTACCGGGCCTACAACGGCACGAAACGTAGGCCCGGTAAGGCGTAGCCGCCACCGGGCGAAAAAACATTACCCTTCGTGCAGCCCGCACTCGCGCTTCAGCCCAAAGAATCGCGTCTCTTCTTCCGCCATTCCCGGTTCCCATTTACGCGTGGTATGGGTGTCGCCTACCGACAGGTAGCCCTGATCCCACAGCGGATGGTACTTCAGCCCGTGCTTTTGCAGATACTGGTACACCGTGCGGTTATCCCAGTCGATGATCGGCAGCACTTTGAACACGCCACGCTGCACCGCCAGCACCGGCAGCGTTGCCCGGCTCCCGGACTGCTCGCGGCGGAGCCCAGCAAACCACGTCTGCGCATGAAGATCTTTCAGCGCGCGGTTCATCGGCTCGACCTTGTTGATCTCATTGTATTTCTCGATGCCCTCAACGCCCTGCTCCCACAGCTTGCCGTAACGCGCCTCCTGCCAGGCCGCGCTTTCGGTTGCGCGATAAACCTTCAGGTTCAGCTTGAGCTTGTCCGTCAGCTCGTCGATAAACTGATAGGTCTCCGGGAACAGATAGCCGGTATCGGTGAGGATCACCGGAATGTCCGGACGGATCTGATTCACCAGATGCAGACTGACCGCCGCCTGAATGCCAAAGCTCGACGAAAGCACATAGTCTCCCGGCAGGTTTTCCAGCGCCCACGCCACGCGCCCTTCGGCGTCGAGCTTTTCCAGTTGGGCGTTAGTTTCTGCCAGGGCCAGAATGCGTTCAACTTTTGGCAGGTCATTAAGGGCGTTTAGATCGAGTACGGACATAAGAACCTCGTTTGCCTGTTTCGCCGGGCGGCACTGCGTTTGCCCGGCCTACAAAACCCGTAGGCCCGGTAAGCGAAGCGCCACCGGGCAAAGGATGGATTACTCCCAGAAATCCCTTGCGGGATCGAGCACCGGGCGAATGATGCCCGCACGTACCGTAAAGTCGCCGAAGCCTTCACCCGCTTCGCGCTCTTTCGCCCAGCGTCCGATAAGCACGTCGAGGGAATCGAGAATTTCCGGCTCGGTGATGTTCTCGCGGAACATACGCGGAATACGTGTCCCGATACGGTTACCGCCCAGGTGCAGGTTATAGCGACCCGGCGCTTTCCCTACCAGACCGATTTCGGCCAGCATCGCGCGGCCGCAGCCGTTCGGACAGCCCGTCACGCGCATAACAATATGCTCGTCCGGAATACCGTGTTTTTCCAGAATCGCCTCCACTTTATCAGTGAAGGACGGCAGGAATCGCTCGGCTTCGGCCATCGCCAGCGGACAGGTCGGGAACGACACGCAGGCCATTGAGTTTTCACGCTGCGCACTCACAGCATTCATCAACCCGTGCTCGCGGGCCAGCTCTTCAATTCTCGCCTTATCGCTTTCCGGCACGCTGGCGACGATCAGGTTCTGGTTGGCGGTAATACGGAACTCGCCTTTGTGGATCTTTGCGATTTCCAGCAGGCCGGTTTTCAGCGGACGGCCCGGATAATCAAGAATACGGCCGTTTTCGATAAACAGCGTCAGGTGCCAGTTATTGTCGATGCCTTTCACCCAGCCGATGCGATCGCCGCGACCGGTGAATTCGTAAGGGCGGATCGGCTCAAACTTGATGCCCGCGCGACGCTCCACTTCTTCTTTGAACGTCTCGACGCCTACGCGCTCAAGGGTATATTTGGTTTTCGCGTTTTTACGATCGGTACGGTTACCCCAGTCACGCTGGGTCGTGACCACCGCCTCTGCCACGGCCAGCGTGTGCTCCAGCGGCAGGAAGCCGAACTCGCTCGCGGTGCGGGCGTAAGTTTTCTTGTTACCGTGCTCAATGGACAAACCGCCGCCCACCAGCAGGTTAAAGCCGACCAGCTTGCCGTTTTCGGCAATCGCCACGAAGTTCATGTCGTTGGCGTGCAGGTCGATATCGTTCTGCGGCGGGATCACCACCGTGGTTTTAAACTTACGCGGCAGGTAGGTCTGACCGAGGATCGGCTCTTCATCGGTGGTGGCGACTTTCTCCTGATCGAGCCAGATCTCCGCATAGGCGCGGGTACGTGGCAGCAGATGTTCGGAGATTTTTTTCGCCCACTCGTACGCTTCGGCGTGCAGCTCAGATTCGTACGGGTTCGAGGTGCAGAGCACGTTACGGTTCATGTCGTTGGCAGTCGCCAGCGCGTCCAGACCCACGGAGTGCAGCATCTGGTGCACCGGCTTGACGTTCTTCTTCAGAATGCCGTGGAACTGGAAGGTCTGACGGTTGGTCAGACGAATGCTGCCGTAGATTGTGTTTTCACCGGCAAACTTGTCGATCGCCTGCCACTGTTTCGTAGTGATTACCCCGCCCGGCAGACGACAGCGCAGCAGCATCGCGTGACGCGGCTCCAGCTTCTGTTCGGCACGCTCGGCGCGGATATCGCGGTCGTCCTGCTGGTACATACCGTGGAAACGGATCAGCAGGAAGTTGTCGCCTTTGAAACCGCCGGTCAGGCCGTCATTTAAATCTTCGGCAATGGTACCGCGCAGGTAGTTGCTCTCTACCTTCATGCGCTCGGCATCAGTCAGTTTGCCTTCGACCACCAGTGGGCCAGGATGTTTTTCGCTCATTAGTAGACATCTCGCTGATAACGGCGCTCTACGCGCAGCTCACTTAAAAATTCATCCGCCGTTTCGGCATCCATACCGCCGAATTCGGCAATCACTTCCAGCAGTGCCTGCTCAACGTCTTTCGCCATGCGATTGGCGTCGCCGCAGACATAAATGTGGGCGCCGTCATTGATCCAGCGCCACAGCTCTGCGCCCTGTTCGCGCAGTTTGTCTTGTACGTATACTTTTTCTTTCTGATCGCGGGACCAGGCCAGATCGATGCGGGTCAGCACGCCCTCTTTGACGTAGCGCTGCCACTCAACCTGGTAGAGGAAATCTTCAGTAAAGTGCGGGTTGCCGAAGAACAGCCAGTTTTTACCCGGCGCGTCGTCTGCCGCACGCTGCTGCATAAAAGCGCGGAATGGCGCAATACCGGTGCCTGGGCCAATCATAATCACCGGCGTTTCGGGGTTCGCCGGCAGGCGGAAGTTGTCGTTGTGCTCGATAAAGACGCGAACTTCGCCCTCTTCTTCCACGCGGTCTGCCAGGAAGCCTGACGCCCCGCCCGCCCGCGCGCGGCCTTCGATGTCGTAACGCACCACGCCAACGGTGATGTGGACTTCGTTTTCCACTTCCGCCTGCGAGGAGGCGATGGAGTACAGGCGCGGGGTCAGCGGACGCAGCAGGCCGACCAGCGCGTCAGCATCCAGCTGTGCCGGAGAGAAACGCACCATATCGACAATCGGCGTTGTCGCCGCGTATTGCTGTAACTTCGCCTTATCCCCGACCAGCGGAAGGAGCGATTCGCTGCGGGTTAAGGTGGCGTAGTTTTCAACGATGTTGGCGGTGTTCACCGTAAGTTCGAAATGCCACTGGAGCGCCTCGGAGATCGAGAGCGTTTTGCCGTCCACGGTAACCGGTTCATCGCCTTTCAACCACAGCAGCTCGACCAGCTCTTTCACCAGCGCCGGATCGTTCTGATACCAGACGCCCAGCGCATCGCCAGGCTGGTAACGCAGGCCAGAGTCACCGAGATCGATTTCGATATGGCGCACGTCTTTTTCCGAATCACGGCCCGTGATTTTCTGGTTTACCGACAGACTCGCCGTCAGTGGCGCCTCTTTCGTGTAAGGGCTGGTGTGGATTTCGTTAACGGTGCCGGCTGCGGTAACGGCGGCCTGCGCTGGCGTCTCTTTCGGGACGCGGGCCTTCAGCACCTCAACGATGCGCGCCCGCCATTCGGCGGCGGCAGCCTGGTATTCCACGTCAGCGTCTACGCGATCCAGCAGGCGCTCTGCGCCCAGCTCCGCCAGCTTGCTGTCGAAATCTTTACCGGACTGGCAGAAAAATTCATAGGACGTATCACCGAGGCCGAAGACGGCAAAGGCGGTGCCCTCGAGCTTTGGCGCTTTTTTCGAGAACAGGAACTTATGCAGCGCGACGGCTTCTTCAGCAGGCTCACCTTCCCCCTGCGTTGACGCCACCACCACCAGCAGTTTTTCTGACGCGATCTGTTTGAATTTATAATCCCCGGCGTTGACCAGGTTAACGTTCAGCTTCGCGGCGAGCAGGTCATCACGCAGCGCTTCGGCCACACGACGGGCATTACCCGTTTGCGAAGCGGAGATAAGCGTGATGGCAGGAATTTCAACGGCCGTTGGCGGTACGCCTGCCACAGCACCCGGCTGCTGGTTCAGCATTCCCCAGAAATAGCCGGAGACCCAGGCAAGCTGGGTGGGTGAAAAATCGGAAGTCGCGGCCTGGAGGCGCGCCAGTTGCTCCGGGTTAAGGGGAAGCAAATTTGAAGGTGGGGCCTGTGTTGTCATGCGTCGTTATGTTCCAGTAGCAAAGCGGACTTTAAGCGAATAAATCCAAACTGAAGATAAGGTTAACGGCGGGGATAATAACAATTAAAGAAGGGATGGAAATAATAAATAACCAAATGGACTAACCTGTTTTAGTTATCGTTCTTAACGATAAAAGCGATTAAATAACTATATGAAATAAAACAACAAAAGTCGATAAACACCATGAATACGAGGCGGTGACCGTTCAGAGCCGTTTTAGTTAATGATAAAAATTGTGCTTTCCGGTACTATGCGGCGGTTTTTTCCGCATTCCTGAGAGCTATGATGTCCACCACACTGTTTAAAGATTTCACCTTCGAAGCCGCACACCACCTTCCACACGTTCCTGCCGGGCACAAATGTGGCCGCCTGCATGGACACTCGTTTATGGTGCGTCTTGAAATCACCGGTGAAGTCGATCCCCATACGGGCTGGATCATGGACTTTGCCGAACTGAAGGCCGCGTTTAAGCCGACCTACGATCGTCTCGATCACTACTATCTGAATGATATTCCGGGCCTTGAAAACCCGACCAGCGAAGTGCTGGCTAAATGGATTTGGGATCAGATGAAACCGCTTGTGCCGCTGCTAAGCGCGGTGATGATCAAAGAGACCTGCACGGCAGGCTGCGTCTACCGCGGGGAGTGAATCTCCTCCGTTTCGGCCTCAAGAGGCACGAGCGGCGTAAACTCATAGAGCACCAGCGCATTACTCTCCAGTGATTCTGTCAGTTGCCAGCCGTCATCAATGCGTTCATCGTACAGGGAAAGCGTTGGACGCGCTTTGTGCGCTATCCAGCGCCACATCTCTTCGTCAGGGCCGCTTTCGCTGCCTACCCCTTCAAGCAACGGATAGAGCGCGCCGTTATGCTGATCGAAAAGATGGCGTTTAATTCGCCAAATACCGCGCATTCCCTTCAGGTGTAAATGATACTGCTGGCGAAAACGCTGGATGAATGCTTCTTCACTGGAAAGGAGCGGATTAAAAACCACGACATTACGCAGCAGCAACTGGTAACCATTGTGATGGCGCGTGAGCAGAACACGCCCGTCGTTTACCAGCACCTCGCCCCGCAGGCGTTGCCAGAGCCAGAGTACCCAATAAACCGGCCGTGGAAGACCATGGTTGTACTGTAGCGCAAGGCTTGACGTATCGATGGTGTTGTTCGCACGGGCTTCACCCTGAAGGCCCGAATTGAGCCAGAATCCCCCTAGCCAGACCTGTTCCGATAGCCCGAGCAGGCTCTGCATCAGCAGCGCCCCACGAAAAAACCAGCCGTTTGTCGCCCGCGTGTTCCCGGTGAGGGTATTCCAGGAGAGAAGCCAGACGGGAAGCGAACATTTGCGCAGACGAAGGGCGGCGATAATCTGGCGGATCTTCTGTACCGGATAATTTTCTGTAGAAGAGAGTTGGGCTGGCTCCCGCTGCGCAGGATCGAGAAGTTCATTGGCATCGGCTGAACAGGCAAGAAAATCGGCCTGCATCAGGATGGCTGAGCTGAACAGGGTATTGTCGCTCACGCCCGCGCTGTCGGGTGAAAATCGATGCCATAAACCAAACTTTGCCTGTGGCAGATAGTTGCGTATGACGTTTTGCTGCGCCAGCCAGACCTGCTCCCGGGTCTCCTCACTCGCCTGTGTTGACCAGTGCATGACAAAGTGCCAGCCCGCGGTGATCTCGGGCGAAAAATGATTGACCGACCGTTGTAAAAAACGGGCAAGTAGATCGCGACGGGTCGTTACGCCGGTGTGCAGCAGCACCGTCCATTGCTTTTTTGCCAGCCAGGTGAAGAGCTGATGCAGATTGTACCAGCAGGCGTAGCCCGCCATCTGGGGGTCATCCCACCCGGTGGCAAACAGACGGCTGCTGAGAAAAGGTTCGGCGATATCAATTCCCTCTATGGGAATGGCCTCATTTATCGCTTCAAGATTCTGACGAACGTCCTCACGCAGTAAATCGTCGAGCTCACGCAGGGTAATGACCACCCGCATACGACGCAGCGAGGTGGAGAGAGGATTGAGCTGCTCAAGATCCAGTGTCTGCTCCTGCTGCGGTCGATCGATAAGCGGGGAGGCTCCCCAGCCGCGCGCCACCGGTTCATTGAGCAGGCTAAACAGTTTATCCATGGCCACCGGATAGCGCTGCTCACACCTGTCCGTACGAACACGTGTGGCCTCCGGGTGCTGGCGTCGGGACTTACGAAACTCACCCGGGGACATATTGTGAACACGCCGAAACCGATCGGTCATCATACGCGTGCTGGCGAAACCCTGCTCAAGCGCAATCTGATGCAGCGGTCGGTTCGTCAGACGGAGCGCGTCAGCCGCCTTTTCCAGCCGCAGGGTAGTGATGTACTGCATGAAACTGATCCCCACTTCCTTTCTAAAGAGACGAGAGAGCCAGGCTTCAGAGACATATTCACTCGCGGCGATTTCCGCAAGCGTAATACGGCGAGAATAACTGGCATTGATCCGCTCTATCACCCGGGCAATACGTTTGCTGTGCGCTGGGGAAAGTTCACGGGACAAAAACCGGGCGGGCTGCTGAAAGCGGCTGGTCAGCAACAGCAATATCTCGCTCAGCCAGCGGTACGCCTCCAGCCGGTAGCGGTGTGGATCGTTGATGAGGGTGACCACAAGAAGCTGGCGCAGCAGATCGCGAAGCGCATCGCATTGGGGCCAGACGCCTCCGGCTTCTGCCGGTATAGCGTAATCATGGACAAAAAAATCATTGCAGAGCTGGACCACCCAGCGCCCGGAAAGGGACACGCGCAGGGTGATATTTGCCGTTTCGCTCGTGAACTGCCAGCGCCGATGACGGTTGATGATGGCAAGGGTATTGGCCTCCAGGATGTCACGTCCCACATCGGTATTCAGCTCAGCCCGCCCTTCCAGCACCCAGAGCAACGTTAGCGTATCGCCTTCATCCTCCACGCAGTGGCGAATGTCCTGGATCTCCACCCAAAATTCATCTCCCCGCTGATTCATCTTTCCCCTCATCAAAGACAAATAATGACCGGCTCTTTTTTGTCATAACGGAATTGTATGAAAAACAATCAAAACAAAACCGTCGCTTTACAACAAAAAAATGCATTTTCTGGCAGTGCGATCGTCATAGACTCGAAATTATCACCGTTTGGCATAAAAAGGATAACAAAAATGACACATCCAATTATCGAAGCTCTGCGCGGCAAAGAGGCCCAGTTCACTGAATTACGTCGCTATTTTCATCAGCATCCTGAAATTGGTTTTGAGGAGCACAATACGAGCGATCGCGTTGCGGCGTTGCTTGAGGAATGGGGATATGAGGTTCATCGCGGCCTGGCGAAAACCGGTGTGGTCGGCACGCTGAAGGTGGGTAACGGGCCTAAACGCCTGGGTCTGCGCGCCGACATGGATGCGCTGCCTATGCAGGAAAACAGCGGCAAGGCCTGGAGCAGTACCGTTGAGGGTAAATTCCACGGCTGCGGTCATGACGGCCACACCACAACGCTCCTGTATGCAGCGGAGTACCTGGCACGCACCCGCAATTTTAACGGCACGCTGCACCTTATTTTTCAGCCTGCGGAAGAACTTCTGTATGGCGGACGCGTTATGGTAGAGGACGGTTTGTTTGACCTGTTCCCCTGCGACCACATTTTTGGTCTGCACAATATGCCGTCACAGCCCGTCGGAAAAATTGGTCTGCGCGATGGCGCCATGATGGCCTCTTCGGACACCCTTCATATTGAGGTTAACGGCGTGGGGGGGCACGGCGCGGTGCCAGAACATACCGTAGATGCCACCCTGGTTGCCTGTCATATCACTATCGCTTTGCAGTCCATTGTTTCGCGCAATATCACTCCTTTTCAGCCTGCCGTCGTTACCGTAGGCAGCATTCAGGCTGGACATGCCCCCAACATCATCAACGACAAAGTATTGATGAAACTTACCGTGCGCACGCTGGATGAAAGCGTGCGGCAAACCGTGCTACAGCGCATCCATGATATCGCCGTTGCGCAGGCGGAAAGTTTCAATGCCACGGCTACCATTCGACACATTAATGGCAGCCCGGTACTGAAAAACAATCCGCAAGCCAATGAGATGGTGCGCAACGTCGCCACCGATCTGTTCGGTCAGGATTCCGTCGCGGAGGTGAATGCGTTTATGGGCAGCGAGGACTTTGCGTTCATGCTCGAGAAAAATCCCAATGGCTGTTATTTCACCCTTGGCGCTGGCGATGAGCCTGACCGCTGCATGGTGCATAACCCGGGCTACGACTTTAACGACACTATTCTCCTCACCGGCGCGGCGCTGTGGGCCGCACTGACCGAACACTATCTGCGCTGATTCGCACCTTCCCGGGAGGGCTGCATTATGAGTACCGTTTCCCTGACAGACGCATCCGCCTACGCCGGTAACGATCGGCTGCTGGCGGGTATCGTCATGAGCGTTCTGACCTTCTGGCTGTTTGCCCAGTCGGTTATCAACGTGGTTCCGGCCATGCAGAATAGCCTCGACATTGCCCTCGAAACCCTTACGCTGGCCGTCAGCCTGAGCGCGTTGTTTAGCGGCTGTTTTGTCGTAGCCTGCGGTGGGTTTGCCGATAAGTTTGGGCGCATGCGCCTGACCATGACAGGCCTGATTTTGAGCATGATCGGAAGCGGTCTGCTGTTCATTTCATGGGAGCCCGTCCTGTTTCTGTTGGGAAGAGCGATACAGGGGCTATCCGCGGCCTGCATCATGCCCGCCACGCTGGCGCTGATTAAGACCTGGTATGAAGGGAAAGCACGCCAGCGCGCAATCAGCTTCTGGGTTATTGGTTCATGGGGCGGGAGTGGCCTGAGCTCGTTTGTGGGAGGCGCCATCGCCACCACGCTGGGCTGGCGCTGGATTTTTATTTTGTCGATAGTGGTGGCTCTGGTCGCGCTATTGCTTATCCGCGCCACGCCGGAAAGCCGCAGCCCTGATGCGTGTCGACACAAGCTGGATATCAGCGGCCTGGTGAGTTTTGTCCTTATGCTGGTGCTGTTTAATCTGTTTATCAGCAAAGGACACAGCTGGGGCTGGAGCAGCAGTTTATCGCTTCTTGTACTGTGTGGAGCCGTGATTGCACTGATGTGCTTTGTCGTTACCGGGCGGCGGAAGGGCGATGCGGCGTTGATCGATTTCGCCCTGTTTAAAAACAGGGCCTATAGCGCCTCGGTATTCTCAAATTTCCTGCTCAACGGCTGCATTGGCACCATGATGATCGCCAGCATCTGGTTGCAGCAAGGCCATCATCTGTCACCGCTACAGACCGGTATGATGACGCTGGGGTATCTGGTTACCGTACTGGCGATGATCCGGGTGGGTGAAAAACTGCTTCAGCGCTATGGCGCCAGGCTGCCGATGATGACCGGCCCGCTACTGACCGCAACAGGTATTACGCTGATTTCATGCACCTTCTTAAGCAAAGAGGTCTACATTGTTACCGTTTTTCTGAGCAATATTTTATTCGGGCTGGGGCTCGGATGTTATGCCACGCCCTCAACGGACACGGCAGTAATGAATGCCCCTGAAAACAAAGTGGGGGTGGCTTCAGGGATCTATAAGATGGGCAGTTCCCTGGGCGGCGCAATGGGGATCGCGGTCACCGCATCGCTGTACGCCCTATGGCTGCCGATGGGAACGGCCAGTGCCGCGCAGTATGCCTTGCTGTTCAACAGTGCGATTTGCCTTGGGTCGGCAGTCGTGACCTGGGCTTTACTGCCAACAACAAAAGCCCCGCGTTAAGCGGGGCCACAAAAGTATCAGGCAATGTTCAGATATTTGTGCGTCTGCATCGACAGGCGCCAGTTGCGGGCGATACAGGTTTCAATGCACAGACGGGTTGCATCGTCTTTCTGGCTGATAGGCTGTAGCGCGATCACGCGCTGCTTCTCATCCGTCAGCGTCGCCAGCAGTTCGTCCAGCGCTTCGATGTCACGCACGCGCCCCACCGGATGTTTGATCTCATCCGCACGCTCAAGCGCCTGCGACAGTACGTCATAACCGCCGCGCATATTCACTTTCGGTGAAACCGTTACCCACGTTGAATGGGAGCAGCGCACTTCATGGGTACCGCTGGTTTCGATCTGACAGCTATAGCCATTCTTCTCGAGCAGTTCGGTGAGGGGCATCAAATCGTGAATGCAGGGTTCCCCGCCGGTGATCACCACATGCCGCGCCGTCCAGCCCTGACGACCAATAATGGCAAGCAGATCTTCCGCGCTGCCCGCGCCCCATTTATCGCTCTCTTTGGTTTTCGCCAGAATGCTGAACAGCGACACTTCCCGATCTGCGAGCTTATCCCACGTATGTTTGGTATCACACCAGGCGCAGCCAACCGGGCATCCCTGTAAACGAATAAAGATAGCGGGAACGCCGGTAAAGTAACCCTCGCCTTGCAGGGTCTGGAACATCTCGTTAATCGGGTACTGCATAGTCAACTCTGTTAAGGGAATAAACGATAAGTATCGCAGATCCCCGTCAGATGATCATGCTCCATCGGTGCTTTGCGCGCCAATTGCCGCCATAAACCGTTCCGTAATTTGCTGCGGTCGGGTGATCGCCCCGCCGACGACAACCGTATGCGCCCCCAACTCCAGACACCTGGCCGCGCGATCGGGGGTATCCACGTTACCTTCGGCAATCACGGGGATCGTGACGGCAGACAGCACCTCTTTCAAAAACGCGCAGTCATTTTCCGGTAGCGAATGGCCCGCGGTCTCTGCCGTATAACCGTAAAGGGTGGTTCCGACACAATCAAACCCCAGCGCCTGCGCGGTCACGGCCTCCTGCACGGTGGCAATATCCGCCATCAGCAGCAGCGAAGGGTAACGGGTGCGGATCTGCGCGATCAGCATGTCCAGCGATACGCCACCGGGCCGTTTCCGGGCGGTCGCATCCAGCGCAACGATGTCCGGGGCGACCGCCATCAGCTCATCCACTTCTTTGAGCGTCGCGGTGATAAACACCTCGCTATCCGGATAGTCCCGTTTGATGATGCCGATGACCGGCAGTGAGACCAGCCCTTTGATAGCCTTGATATCCACCACGCTATTGGCGCGGATCGCAGCGGCACCGCCCTGGGCTGCCGCCAGCGCCATTCGCGACATAATAAACGGGCTGTGCAGCGGTTCATTTTCCAGCGCCTGGCAGGAGACGACCAGTTTTCCTTTCAGGTTATCCAGTACAGTTTTCATTACGATAAGATCTCTTCCACTTCGTTTTTGATAAGGGTGACGTGCGGGCCATAGATGACCTGGACACCGTTGCCGCGGACGATAACGCCGCGCGCGCCGGTCGCTTTCAGTGCTGCTTCATTGACTTTGCTACCGTCTTTCACCGTGACGCGAAGACGCGTGGCGCAGCAGTCAACGTCATCCAGATTGTCTCTTCCACCCAATCCGGCGACCACCGCCGCGGCACGCTCGCTTTGCGGCAGGGTAGCCTCGTCAGCCAACGCCTCCTTTTCACGGCCCGGCGTGGCAAAATCAAAACGTTTAATCAGATAGCGGAAAGTACAGTAGTAAAGGAAGAACCACGGTACGCCTACCAGCGGGACGAACATCCAGTTAGTTTTCGCTTCACCCTGCAAAATGCCGAACAGCACGAAATCAATAAACCCGCCGGAGAAAGTTTGCCCGATGGTGATATGCAGCATGTGCGCGAGCATAAACGCCAGCCCGTCAAACAGCGCATGAATGACGTACAGCACCGGCGCAATAAACAGGAATGAGAACTCGATGGGCTCGGTAATGCCCGTCAGGAAAGAGGTTAACGCCGCTGACAGCAGCAGCCCGGCTACGCGCTTCTTGTTCTCGGGTTTAGCCGTGTGGTACATCGCCAGGCAGGCGCCGAGCAGGCCAAACATCATCGTGATAAAGCGCCCGGACATGAAGCGCGACGTGCCCTCATAGAAGTGCTGGGTGTTCGGGTCCGCAAGCTGAGCAAAGAAGATCCGCTGCGTGCCCTCAACCAGGTGACCGTTAACAATTTCACTGCCGCCAAACGCGGTGGTCCAGAACGGCAGATAAAAGATGTGGTGCAGGCCAAACGGGCCAAGCATGCGCAGGATGAAGCCGTACAGCAATGTTCCCAGATAGCCGGTGGCATCCACCAGACCGCCAAGTCCAAAGATCAGCTTCTGAAAATGCGGCCAGACCACGGTCATCAGCGCGCCGACGAGTATCGCCGCCAGTGAGCTGATAACGGGTACGAAGCGTGAGCCGCCAAAAAAGCCAAGGAATTGCGGAAGCGCGATTTTATTAAACCGATGATGCAGTGCGCAGGTCACAAGCCCAATAACGACCCCACCAAACACGCCCGTTTCAAGCGTCTGAATACCCAGCGTCATGCCCTGCCCTACGGCACCCGGGTTCTCATGCGCCAGTTTTCCGGTCAGGATCAGCAGCGCATTGATAGTGGCATTCATCACCAGATAAGCGAGTAATGCCGCCAGCCCTGCCGTACCTTTATCATTTTTTGCCAGCCCAACGGCGACCCCAACAGCAAACAGTACCGACAGGTTTGCGAACACAATCGAGCCTGCACTGCTCATGATGGTAAAGATGGCCTGTAGCCAGCCAACGTCTAAAAATGGATACGCGGTAAGCGTATTCGGATTCGATAGCGCCCCGCCGATCCCCAGCAACAGACCTGCTGCGGGCAGTATGGCGATAGGTAACATAAAGGATTTGCCAAAGCGCTGCGCTTTTTCAAACCATCCGCCGGAAGACGCTCCGCTGAACATTTGCATCATTTTATTATCCCCCTGGTTGTTGATGAAAATTTTTACCATATATAATTTTAATTGTGAAAATTACCACCAAAAACCAGGACGCCGATCATACTTTTTCGAAATGACTGGCATCTCTCCCCCGCTTTCCGCCACACTAGTTGGCAGAGAAACGCATTAAGGATCTAGCATGTCGGACCATGAAAACCTGCTGCTGAAGCTACGCCAGGAGGCTTCCGGGTACAGCCCAACGCAACAAAAACTGGGGGAGTTTGTTCTCAACGATCCTGCCAGGGTGCTCTACCTGACGATCACCGAGCTGGCGCGTGAAAGCGGCACCAGCGAGGCCAGCGTCACACGCCTTTGCCGCACGCTGGGCTGTAAGGGATATAACGAATTTAAAATGGCGCTTGCGCTGGATATTCAGCAGGGTTTGCCAGAGCGTCAGGCAGGAGATGCGATAGATAACGTGGTGGATGAGTCTGTCCAGGCGCTGCAAGATACCGCAAAACTCCTCGACCGGGCCCAGCTTGAACAGGCGACACTGGCCCTGCATCAGGCGCAATCAGTGCAAATTTACGGGGTGGCAGCCAGCGCGATTCTGGGGGAGTATTTGCATTACAAGCTGCTGCGACTCGGCAAACCTGCACAGCTGTTTAGCGATATGCATCGCGCCGCCATGAATGCGACGACGCTCTCGAAAGAGACGCTGGTGGTGGCCATCTCAAGTTCTGGCTCTACACGGGATCTGCTTCACGTGGTGAAACTCGCCCGCAAGCGTGGCGTTAAGGTACTGGCGCTCAGCAATACACCCCGCAGCCCGCTGGCCTCCCTGAGCGATTTACAGCTGGTTGCAGCCAAGCCCGAGGGACCGCTGAGCGCAGGTGCGCTCAATGCCAAGGTTGGCGTGATGCTGCTGGTTGAACTGCTTACCACTTCCCTTATCGCAGTAGACAGCCATTACGGTGACGTAAGCCAGCAAACGGCCAGCGCCACGCTGCCGCTTCTGCTATAGAAAACAAAAAACCCGCCGAAGCGGGTTTTTTCATAAGAACGAAAGTTCAGGCTTATGCCTGGCCTTTGATCTCTTTACGACCGTTGTAAGGTGCTTTTTCGCCCAGCGCTTCTTCGATACGAATCAGCTGGTTGTATTTAGCAACACGGTCAGAACGGCTCATAGAACCGGTTTTGATCTGGCCAGCAGCGGTACCCACAGCCAGGTCAGCGATGGTAGCGTCTTCAGTTTCGCCAGAACGGTGAGAGATAACAGCGGTGTAGCCAGCGTCTTTCGCCATTTTGATCGCAGCCAGCGTTTCGGTCAGAGAACCGATCTGGTTGAATTTGATCAGGATGGAGTTAACGATGCCTTTCTCGATGCCTTCTTTCAGGATCTTGGTGTTGGTTACGAACAGATCGTCACCAACCAGCTGGATTTTGTCGCCCAGTACTTTGGTCTGGTATGCGAAACCATCCCAGTCAGACTCGTCCAGACCGTCTTCGATAGAAACGATTGGGTACTGTTTGGTCAGGTCTTCCAGGAAGTGGGTGAACTCTTCGGAGGTGAATGCTTTGTTGCCTTCGCCAGCCAGAACGTATTTACCGTCTTTGTAGAATTCAGATGCTGCACAGTCCATCGCCAGGGTGATGTCTTTGCCCAGCTCGTAGCCTGCTGCTTTAACCGCTTCAGCGATAACAGCCAGCGCTTCTGCGTTAGAACCCAGGTTTGGCGCGTAGCCACCTTCGTCACCAACAGCAGTGTTCATACCTTTAGCTTTCAGAACTTTAGCCAGGTTGTGGAACACTTCAGAACCCATACGCACCGCTTCTTTCAGGGATTTCGCGCCAACAGGCTGAATCATGAATTCCTGAATATCAACGTTGTTGTCTGCGTGCTCACCACCGTTGATGATGTTCATCATTGGTACAGGCATAGAGTATTTGCCTGGGGTGCCGTTCAGTTCAGCGATGTGCTCGAACAGTGGCATACCTTTAGCAGCAGCGGCTGCTTTGGCGTTCGCCAGGGAAACTGCCAGGATTGCGTTCGCACCGAAGTTAGATTTGTTTTCAGTACCGTCCAGATCGATCATGATCTTGTCGATGCCAGCCTGATCTTTGGCATCTTTGCCAACGATAGCCTGAGCAATAGGACCGTTAACAGCGCCAACCGCTTTCAGTACGCCTTTGCCCATGAAACGGGATTTGTCGCCATCACGCAGTTCCAGCGCTTCGCGGGAACCTGTAGATGCGCCTGATGGAGCAGCAGCCATACCGACGAAACCACCTTCCAGATGAACTTCGGCTTCAACGGTCGGGTTACCACGGGAGTCGATGATTTCACGACCGATGACTTTAACGATTTTGGACATTAGATTTTCCTCAGTACAAGTTAAACTAAAACTCCAGACAAACAACGCGTACCAGGGGTACGCGTTGCCGTTCTAACTTTTTTTACTTCGCCTGACGCTTCTGGTACTCGCTGGCGGCTTTCACGAAGCCTGCAAACAGCGGATGCCCGTCACGCGGCGTTGAAGTAAATTCCGGGTGGAATTGGCAGGCCACGAACCACGGATGGTTTGGCACTTCGATGATCTCGACTAACTGATCATCCCCGGAACGGCCCGCAACACGCAGACCCGCAGCTTCAATTTGTTTCAACAACATGTTGTTGACTTCATAGCGGTGACGATGGCGCTCGGTAATCACCGGCTCGCCGTACAGCTTGCGAACCACGCTATCGTCTGACAGCTGGCAGGCCTGTGCGCCAAGACGCATGGTGCCACCCAGATCGCTCTTCTCGGTACGGACTTCGACGTTACCGTCTTCGTCGCGCCATTCCGTAATCAGCGCCACGACAGGGTACTTACAGTCTGGCACAAATTCCGTAGAGTTCGCGTTTTCCATTCCCGCTACGTTGCGCGCAAATTCAATCAGCGCAACCTGCATACCCAGGCAGATGCCGAGGTATGGAATATTGTTTTCACGCGCATAGCGTGCAGTGGCGATCTTGCCTTCAACACCACGGTAGCCGAAGCCGCCAGGGATGAGAATCGCATCCAGATCTTTGAGAATTTCGACGCCGCGCGTTTCAACATCCTGCGAATCAATCAGCTTGATGTTGACGGAGACGCGATTCTTCAGACCACCGTGCTTCAGCGCCTCGATAACTGACTTATAGGCGTCCGGCAGTTCAATATACTTGCCGACCATACCGATAGTCACTTCGCCGCCCGGATTGGCTTCTTCGTAAATCACCTGCTCCCATTCAGACAGGTTAGCTTCCGGACAGTTCAAGCTGAATCGTTTACAAATATAATCGTCCAGACCCTGTGATTTCAACAGGCCCGGGATTTTATAAATGGAATCGACGTCTTTCATTGAAATAACGGCTTTTTCAGGCACGTTACAGAACAATGCAATTTTCGCGCGTTCGTTCGCCGGAATCGCGCGATCGGAACGGCAAACCAGGATATCAGGCTGAATACCGATGGAGAGCAGCTCTTTAACAGAGTGCTGAGTCGGTTTGGTTTTCACTTCACCTGCTGCCGCCATGTAAGGCACCAGCGTCAGGTGCATGAACAGCGCGTTCTCACGACCAATATCTACCGCCAGCTGACGAATCGCTTCGAGGAACGGCAGGGATTCGATATCCCCTACGGTACCGCCGATTTCAACCAGCACAACGTCATGCCCTTCGCCACCGGCAAGGACACGCTCTTTGATGGCGTTAGTGATGTGTGGGATGACCTGCACGGTCGCGCCCAGGTAGTCACCACGGCGCTCTTTACGCAGAACGTCAGAGTAGATACGGCCAGTCGTAAAGTTGTTACGACGGGTCATTTTGGTACGGATGAAACGCTCGTAGTGGCCAAGATCCAGATCGGTTTCAGCGCCGTCTTCAGTAACGAACACTTCCCCGTGTTGGGTTGGGCTCATGGTGCCTGGATCGACGTTGATGTACGGATCCAGTTTCATCATGGTCACATTGAGGCCACGGGCTTCAAGAATGGCTGCGAGGGAGGCTGCGGCAATGCCTTTACCCAGAGAGGATACGACCCCGCCGGTCACAAAAATATAGTTCGTTGTCATGCTGAACCTGAGAAGTTAGGGTGAAACGATGGAATAACCAGGACGGGAAAGTAGTATACCCGAACACGACGAGCGCCACAAACTTTCATTCTCCGTCTCCTTCCCAGGCCATGACAAACATAAGGAGTGAGAAAATAGCCCCTTTTGGGTAAATGTTTTTGACGCAAATCAAGCGCTTGTCATTTAAAAAATCACACAAATTGCGCTTGATCGCAAAATTTCGTTAGAGATCATGTTCCTGGCGTTTTACTTCCTGCCAGACTTCTTCCATCGCCTCGAGGTCAATGCCGCTCATTTCCAGGCCGCGCGAGGCCACAATCCGCTCAACTTCGCGGAAGCGACGTTCGAATTTAATGTTCGCTTTTTGCAGGGCGGTTTCCGCTTTTACACCGAGGTGGCGAGAAAGGTTGACGGTCGCGAACAGCAGATCGCCCATCTCCTCTTCCAGCTTTGCTTCATCCACAACGGCCTGCTGCGCTTCATGCATCACTTCGTCGATCTCTTCGTGCACTTTTTCCAGCACCGGGCCGAGAGAGGTCCAGTCAAACCCTACCGCCGAGCAGCGCTTTTGAATTTTGTGCGCGCGCATCAGCGCAGGAAGGTTCAGGGGAATGTCGTCCAGCGCCGAGTGCTGGGATTTTTCAGCGCGTTCGGCGCTTTTGATCTGCTCCCAGCGCGCCAGCACTTCCGCACTGTTGCCTGCGGAGGCATCGCCAAAGATATGCGGATGACGGCGCTCCAGCTTGTCGCTGATAGCGGCGCAGATGTCGTCAAAGTTAAAGCGCCCCTCTTCCTGCGCCATCTGTGCGTAGAACACCACCTGGAACAGCAGGTCGCCCAGCTCACCGCGCAGGTCGTCGAAATCTTCGCGCGAAATCGCATCCAGCACTTCGTAGGTTTCTTCCAGCGTGTAAGGCGCAATGGTGGCGAAAGTCTGCTCTTTATCCCACGGGCAGCCGTTTTCCGGGTCGCGCAGGCGTTTCATGATGCCAAGCAGGCGGTCGATTTGAGTCATAGTTCTGTCCTGATGTCAAAATGCCGGGTGGCAGCGTTGCCTTACCCGGCCTACAGAAGAGGATGTTCAGCCGCCGTGCAGACGACGCGCGTCAATCACATCCGGCACCTGGTTCAGTTTACCGAGCACCCGGCCCAGCACCTGCAGGTTATAGATTTCGATGGTCATATCGATGGTGGCAAGCTGCTCGCGGGTATCGCTGCGGCTGGCAACGCCCAGCACGTTGACCTTCTCGTTGGCGAGAATGGTGGTGATGTCGCGCAGCAGGCCACTGCGGTCGTTGGCAGTGACGCGCACCACCAGCGAGTAGCCAGCGGAGTAGCTTTCACCCCAGACGGCTTCCACGATACGTTCCGGCGCATGCGATTGCAGCTCAGCAAGCTGATCACAGTCGGAGCGGTGAATTGAGATCCCGCGCCCCTGGGTGATAAAGCCGACAATATCGTCACCCGGTATCGGCTGGCAGCAGCGGGCAATATGGTGCATGAGGTTACCCACCCCTTCAACCACCACGCGGCCATTGTCCTTGCTGCGCTGCTGCGGAGCGTAGGTTTTCTGCTGGAGCTGTTTCAGCGCTGCCGCATCCTGCTCTGCCGCGCTTGGCTTGTTGAACTGCGCTTGCAGGAAGTTCACCATCTGGTTCAGGCGGATATCGCCGCCGCCAATCGCCGCTAACAGTTCGTCGAGCTCGTTGAAGTTGTAGCGCGGCAGCAGGAACTTCTCCGCCTCTTTCAGGTTTATCCCGATATGCTCCAGCTCGTCGTCAAGGATCTGACGACCGGCAAGGATATTCTTGTCACGATCCTGCTTGCGGAACCAGGCGTGAATTTTAGAGCGCCCGCGGCTGGTGGTCACGTAACCGAGGTTTGGATTCAGCCAGTCGCGGCTTGGGTTTGGCTGCTTCTGGGTGATGATTTCAATCTGGTCACCCATCTGTAGCTGATAGGTAAACGGTACGATACGTCCGCCGATCTTCGCCCCGATGCAACGGTGCCCCACGTCGCTGTGAATGTGGTAGGCGAAATCGAGCGGCGTAGAGCCTGCCGGCAGATCAACCACATCCCCTTTCGGGGTAAAGACGTAGACGCGATCGTCGAAGACCTGACTGCGCACTTCGTCGAGCATTTCGCCGGAGTCGGCCATCTCCTCCTGCCACGCAATCAGCTTACGCAGCCAGGCGATACGGTCCTCGTGACCGGAGCGCGCGCCGCCGGAAGTGCCTTCTTTGTACTTCCAGTGCGCGGCGACGCCCAGCTCGGCGTCTTCGTGCATCTGTTTAGTACGGATCTGAATTTCCACAGTTTTGCCGCCGGGGCCGAGCACCACAGTGTGGATGGACTGATAGCCATTCGGTTTGGGGTTCGCGACGTAGTCATCGAACTCATCCGGCAGATGGCGGAAGTGAGTATGTACTATCCCCAGCGCGGCGTAGCAGTCCTGGAGACGCTCCGCCACGATACGCACGGCGCGCACGTCAAACAGCTCGTCAAAGGCGAGGTGTTTCTTCTGCATTTTGCGCCAGATGCTGTAGATGTGCTTCGGACGCCCGTAGACCTCGGCGCGCACATTCTCCTCTTTCATCGACTGGCGCAGCCCGCTGACAAATTCCTCGATATAGTGTTCGCGGTCGATGCGGCGTTCGTGCAGCAATTTTGCAATGCGTTTGTATTCCGCCGGATGCAGATAGCGGAAGCAGTAATCTTCCAGCTCCCACTTCAGTTGCCCGATACCCAGACGGTTCGCCAGCGGCGCATAGATATTCGTACACTCTTTGGCGGCCAGGACGCGCTCGTCTTCCGGCGCATCCTTCACTTCGCGCAGATGGGCAACCCGTTCGGCCAGCTTGATCACCACGCAGCGAAAATCATCCACCATCGCCAGCAGCATGCGGCGGACGTTATCCACCTGCTCGGAAGAGACAGAATCCGTTTGCGCGGCTTTCAGTTGACGGATGGCGGCCATATCACGCACGCCGTGGATGAGCGCCACGACGGACTGGCCGACGCTTTCACGCAGCACGTCTTCCGTCACCACGTTAGCATCTGCCAGTGGGAACAGCAGTGCGGCCTGTAGCGTTTCGATATCCATGTTAAGCATGGAGAGAATTTCAACCATCTCCACGCCGCGCCACAACAGCAGTTCAGCGTCCGGATGCCCCTGCGTTGTGCGTAAACAATAGGCCCAGGTTTCGGTTAAGCGTTCACACGACTGCTGGCTGGAAATCCCCAGACTTGCGATCCATTTTTGAGGGTCAAACTCACCAGCTTTATTTAAATGTGCACTTCTTACCGCAACCATCGTCCTCTCCTTTAGGGACAAGGGCCTGTCGAAGTCGACAAGCCAAACTCATTAGATGTGCTCGAACAACACCATTGATTCCAGATGTCCAGTGTGCGGGAACATGTCCAGCATTGCCAGACGCCGAATCTGGTAACCCCCGCTCAATAATGCTTCGCTGTCACGGGCCAGCGTCGCCGGGTTACAGGAAACATAGACCACGCGTTCAGGCGCGAGTTTAATTATATGCTGCATCACGCCCGGCGCACCTGCGCGCGCCGGATCGAGCAGGATCTTATCAAAGCCCTGCTTAGCCCACGGTTGCTGAGTAACATCATCCTCAAGATTTTGATGAAAGAATGTCACATTTTGCAAGCCGTTCTGTTGGGCGTTCTCCTGGCCTTTCGCCACCAACGCCTCAACGCCTTCCACCCCGACCACGCTTGCGGCTTTGCGGGCCAGCGGCAGGGTAAAGTTACCCATACCGCAGAACAGATCGAGCACCCGATCGGTGGGCTGGACGTCAAGCCACGCCAGCGCGTTCGCCACCATCTGCTGGTTCACGCCGTCATTGACCTGGATAAAATCCCGCGGGCTGAACGTTAAGCGTAGCCCGTCTGACGCATACCAGGGCGCGTCTCCGCTAACCTGCTCAAGTATCTCGCTTTGCGGCGCGAGGAAAAGCGCAAGCTCATGAGAATGCGAAAAGCGTTCCAGTTTTTCGCGATCTGCCCTGGACAGCGGTGCGGTGTGGCGCAGCACCATCAGCGGGCCGCCGTTGGCCAGCACCAGTTCGACATGGCCCAGCGAACGCACACCATCCAGCGATGCAAGACAGTGGTGCACGGCCGGGAGCAGTGCCTCAAGTTGGGGCACCAAAACAGGGCATTGCGTGATGGAGACGATATCGCTGGAGCTGGCTTTGCGAAAACCCATCTCCAGCCTTTCAGTTTTTGGCTGGTAGCTTAGACTCAGGCGAGCGCGGCGACGGTAGCCCCACGGCTGGTCAGCAACAATGTCACTGACGTCATGTTTTAGCAGGCGGGCCAGCGCGTTGCTTTTACTTTTTTGCTGTAATTCTGTGCTGGCATGCTGTTGCTGACAGCCTCCGCAAACGCCAAAATGGGGGCAGCGAGGCGTCACGCGCTCCGGGCTATCATTAAGACGGCGCTTGACCTGGCCGCGCGCATACTGGCGTTTGTCTTCCGTCAGCGTAATATCTGCGCGTTCTCCTGGCAGCAAACCTGTGATAAACAGTGTCTTACCCTTGTGACGCGCTACCCCCTGTCCAAAAGGATCGAGGTCAGAGGCTTCAACAGTTATGATCTGACGCGTCGTCACGCGTCGTTTTGCAGAGTAGAATTGCGCCATCGCCGAGATTGTTCTCAAATAAACATAATTAGCCTGATTGTCCCATAACGGAACTCCATGACCAACTACAGCCTGCGCGCGCGCATGATGATTTTGATCCTCGCTCCTACCGTTCTCATCGGTTTGCTGCTGAGCATTTTCTTTGTGGTGCATCGCTATAACGATTTGCAGAGACAGCTTGAAGATGCCGGGGCCAGCATTATCGAACCGCTGGCCGTCTCCAGCGAGTACGGTATGAACCTGCAAAACCGTGAATCCATTGGTCAGTTAATCAGCGTGCTGCACCGCCGTCATTCAGAGATTGTGCGCGCCATTTCCGTTTACGATGAGCATAACCGTCTTTTCGTCACCTCGAATTTCCATCTGGATCCCACGTCGCTGAAAATCCCGGAAGGTACCCCTTTCCCGCGTCATCTCACGGTCCTGCGGCGCGGCGATATCATGATCCTGCGCACGCCGATTATCTCAGAAAGCTATTCACCCGACGAATCCGCCCAGTCCGATGCGAAGTCCAGCAATAATATGCTGGGATATGTGGCGCTGGAGCTGGATCTCAAGTCGGTGCGGCTCCAGCAGTACAAAGAAATATTCATCTCCGGCGTGATGATGCTGTTCTGTATCGGCATCGCGTTGATCTTCGGCTGGCGGCTGATGCGCGACGTCACGGGGCCTATCCGTAACATGGTGAATACCGTTGACCGGATCCGCCGGGGTCAGCTGGACAGCCGCGTGGAAGGCTTCATGCTCGGCGAGCTGGATATGCTGAAAAACGGCATCAACTCAATGGCGATGTCGCTGGCGGCTTATCACGAAGAGATGCAGCACAACGTTGACCAGGCCACCTCTGACCTGCGCGAAACGCTGGAGCAGATGGAGATCCAGAACGTGGAGCTGGATCTGGCGAAAAAACGCGCTCAGGAGGCGGCCCGTATTAAGTCTGAGTTCCTGGCAAACATGTCACATGAGCTGCGCACGCCGCTGAACGGGGTGATTGGCTTCACCCGTCTGACGCTCAAAAGCGAGCTCAACCCGACCCAGCGTGACCACCTGCATACCATTGAACGCTCAGCCAACAACCTGCTGACCATTATTAACGACGTACTGGACTTCTCGAAGCTGGAAGCGGGCAAGCTGATTCTGGAGAGTATCCCCTTCCCGCTGCGCAGCACACTGGATGACGTGGTCACGCTTCTCGCCCACTCCTCGCATGATAAGGGGCTGGAACTGACGCTCAATATCAAAAATGACGTACCGGATAACGTCATTGGCGACCCGCTGCGCCTGCAACAGGTCATCACCAATCTGGTGGGCAACGCGATTAAGTTCACCGAGAGCGGCAACATCGACATTCTGGTCGAAAAAAGGGCGCTCAGTAATAATAAGGTCCAGATTGAAGTTCAGATCCGGGATACCGGCATCGGCATTCCGGAGCGCGATCAGTCGCGTCTGTTCCAGGCGTTCCGCCAGGCCGATGCGAGCATTTCCCGTCGTCACGGCGGAACGGGCCTGGGTCTGGTGATCACCCAAAAGCTGGTGAAAGAGATGGGAGGCGATATCTCCTTCCACAGCCAGCCTAACCGGGGCTCGACCTTCTGGTTCCATATCAATCTTGATCTTAATCCGAACGTGCAAACCGACGGTCCGGTCACCGACTGCCTGAAAGGGATGCGTCTGGCCTATGTGGAACCGAACGCCGCCGCGGCGCAGTGTACGCTGGATGTATTAAGCAGCACGCCGCTGGAGGTGGTCTACAGCCCGACCTTCTCCGCGCTGGCGAACGATCATTACGATATTCTTTTGCTGGGGATTCCGGTGACGTTTACCGGAGAACTGACCATGCAGCAGGAACGGCTGGCGAAGGCGGCCTCAATGACGGACTACCTGCTGCTGGCTCTGCCGTGCCACGCCCAAATCAACGCCGAAGAGCTTAAAAACGACGGGGCGGCGGCATGTCTGCTGAAACCCCTCACCGCCACACGGCTGTTACCTGCGTTGACCGAATATTGCCGTCTGACGCATCAGTCCCTGCCGCTGGAAAACGACGAACATAAGCTGCCGATGACGGTGATGGCCGTGGATGATAACCCGGCAAATCTTAAGCTGATTGGCGTGCTGCTTGAGGATCAGGTTCAGCACGTTGAACTGTGTACCAGCGGCGCCGAAGCCGTAGAACAAGCCAAACAGATGCAGTTTGACCTGATCCTGATGGATATTCAGATGCCGGGCATGGATGGCATCCGCGCCTGCGAATTAATTCGTCAGCTTCCGCACCAGCAGCAGACGCCGGTGATTGCCGTGACGGCGCACGCGATGGCGGGACAAAAAGAGAAACTGCTGGGTGCGGGCATGAACGATTATCTGGCGAAACCGATTGATGAAGAGAAGCTGCACAGCCTGCTGCTGCGCTACAAACCGGGTCACATTGGCGGGACGTACACCATTTCTGCTGAATCGCCGGAAATCAGCGTTAACCAGAATGCCACGTTTGACTGGCAACTGGCGCTGCGCCAGGCAGCAGGCAAAGCCGATCTGGCCCGCGATATGCTGCAAATGCTGGTGGACTTCCTGCCTGAGATCCGTAACAAGGTTGAAGAACAGCTGGTGGGCGAAAACCCTGAAGGGCTGCTGGAGGCCATCCATAAACTGCACGGTAGCTGCGGCTACAGCGGCGTGCCGCGGTTGAAAAATCTCTGCCAGCTGCTTGAACAGCAGCTCCGCGCGGGTACGCCAGAATCCGATCTTGAGCCGGAGTTTCTGGAGCTGCTGGACGAGATGGACAACGTGACGCGGGAAGCGATGAAGGTGTTGGGTAGCTAAGACAAAAGCCCGGTGGCGCTTCGCTTACCGGGCCTACAGGAGCACGAACGTTAACGCGACATCCCCTGTCCCACCTTTATCACCGCCGCAATATTCCTTGCGGCCATCTGTACATTCTGTTGCGCATTTTCCAGCGCATCCTCCAGCGAGCAGATGGTGTAAATCACGCTGAATACCGCATCCAGTCCGTGCTCGTGCACCACGCCAACATCCGCCGTCAGGCTGCCGGCAATGCCGATAACCGGTTTGTTATAGCGTTTCGCGACTCTCGCCACGCCAACGGGCACTTTGCCGTGGATCGTCTGGCTGTCGATACGCCCTTCGCCCGTGATCACCAGATCGGCGTCCGCGACCTGTTCATCGAGATGCAGGGCATCGGTGACAATCTCAATCCCCCGACGAAGCTGCGCCCCGCAAAATGCATACAGCGCCGCCCCCATTCCGCCAGCTGCTCCGCCCCCCGCCAGGTTTAAGACGTCAATATCCAGATCCCTGGCGATAATGTTTGCGTAATGCGCAAGCGCGTTGTCCAGCGTCCTGACCATCTCCGGCGTCGCCCCTTTCTGAGGACCGAATACCGCAGAAGCGCCAGTCTCGCCAATCAGGGGGTTGGTCACATCGCAGGCCACTTCAATTCGACAGTCTGCCAGCCGCTCATCCAGCCCACTAAGATCGATATGCGCAAGGCTTGCCAGTTCGCCGCCGCCCGGCCCAACGGGCTGTGCTTTCGCATCCAGCAGTTTTACGCCCAGCGCCTGCACCATGCCTGCGCCACCGTCATTGGTCGCGCTGCCTCCAATGCCAATAATGATATGCTTAACGCCCGCATCCAGCGCATGACGGATCAGTTCCCCGGTCCCCCACGAGGTGGTGATTAACGGGTTACGCTTTGCAGGAGCAACAAGCTCCAGACCGCTCGCGGCCGCCATCTCGATAAACGCGCTTTTCCCGTCTCCGGATAACCCGAAAAACCCTTCCACGCGTTCTCCCAAAGGCCCGGTAACGGGAACATGGACAAGACGCCCATGGGTGGCTGCAACCATAGCTTCCACCGTCCCTTCGCCACCATCGGCAACCGGTAATTTGACGTACTCCGCTGAGGGGAAAATTTCGCGAAAACCGATCTCTATCGCTGTCGCCACCTCCAGCGCGCTCAAGCTTTCCTTATACGAGTCCGGAGCGATAACAATTTTCATAAGCCATCCTTACGCATGTTAGTTACGTTAAGCATACACCACGTAAGGGACCGCCCATGGGAGCGGTCCCAGTTGGCTTATCGTACCATGCACGGACGTTTATTGTCGAATGACCACTCTGGGATCAGGTACTGCATCGCCAGCGCATCATCACGTGCGCCCAGCCCGTGTTTCTGGTAAAGCTCGTGCGCTTTCATGACCTGATCCATATCCAGTTCAACGCCCAGCCCCGGCGTAGCTGGAACCTGCACCATCCCCCCCTTGATCTCAAACGGCTGTTTAGTCAGGCGCTGATTGCCCTCCTGCCAGATCCAGTGGGTGTCGATAGCGGTAATGTTGCCCGGCGCAGCAGCCGCTACGTGGGTGAACATCGCCAGCGAGATGTCGAAGTGGTTGTTGGAGTGCGAGCCCCAGGTCAGGCCGAACTCATGGCACATCTGCGCCACGCGAACCGAGCCCTGCATCGTCCAGAAGTGCGGGTCTGCCAGCGGAATGTCCACCGATTGCAGCGAGAGCGTGTGCCCCATCTGGCGCCAGTCGGTCGCGATCATGTTGGTGGCGGTTGGCAGCCCGGTGGCGCGACGGAACTCCGCCATCACTTCACGTCCAGAGAACCCCTGCTCTGCGCCGCACGGATCTTCCGCGTAGGCCAGCACGCCTTTGAGCTGCTTACCGATTTTGATCGCCTCATCAAGGGACCAGGCACCGTTCGGATCCAGCGTGACGCGCGCCTGCGGGAAGCGCTTCGCCAGCGCGGAAATCGCCTCAGCTTCTTCTTCACCCGCCAGTACGCCGCCTTTCAGCTTGAAGTCATTAAAGCCATATTTTTCATACGCGGCTTCAGCCAGGCGCACCACCGCATCCGGGGTCATCGCTTCATCGTGACGCACACGATACCAGTCGCATTTTTCGTCCGGCTGGCTCTGGTACGGCAGCGGGGTGAGTTTGCGGTTGCCGATAAAGAACAGGTAGCCGAGCATTTCCACTTCGCTGCGCTGTTGGCCGTCCCCCAGCAGGGAGGCGACATTGACGCCCAGATGCTGGCCTAACAGATCCAGCATCGCGGCTTCAATGCCCGTGACCACGTGGATAGTGGTACGCAGATCAAACGTTTGCAGACCACGGCCACCCGCATCACGATCGGCAAAGGTCGTACGCACGCTGGTCAGCACATTTTTGTACTCGCCCAGCGTTTTACCTACCACCAGCGGAATGGCGTCCTCCAGCGTTTTACGGATCTTCTCCCCGCCCGGGATTTCACCGACACCGGTATGCCCTGAGTTGTCCTTGATCACCACAATATTACGGGTGAAGAACGGCGCATGGGCGCCGCTCAGGTTCATCAGCATGCTGTCATGTCCCGCGACAGGAATGATCTGCATGGAGGTGACTACAGGGGTAGAAAATGTGCTCATCGTTAGATCCTTTTATCAGTGACGTCCAAATACAGGGCGCTTACGGTCAAATGTCCAGCCGGGGATAAGGTACTGCATCGGGCCTGCGTCGTTGCGCGCGCCGCCCGGCAGTTTTTTATACGCTTCATGCGCCTTGTGGATCTGATCCCAGTCAAGCTCCACGCCCAGCCCCGGCGTATCCGGTACGGCAATGGTGCCGTTTTTGATTTCAAGTGGATTTTTGGTCAGGCGCGCTTCGCCTTCCTGCCAGATCCAGTGCGTATCGATGGCGGTCGGGTTACCCGGCGCCGCCGCGCCAACGTGGGTAAACATCGCCAGCGAAATGTCGAAATGGTTATTGGAGTGGCAGCCCCAGGTGAGCCCCCAGTCATCGCACAGCTGCGCCACGCGCACTGCGCCGGAAAGGGTCCAGAAGTGCGGATCAGCCAGCGGTATGTCCACCGCATTCAACATCACCGCGTGGCCCATTTCGCGCCAGTTAGTGGCGATCATGTTGGTCGCAACCGGCAGCCCGGTAGCGCGGCGGAATTCGGCCATCACCTCGCGGCCAGAAAAGCCCTGCTCGGCGCCGCACGGATCTTCCGCGTAGGTCAGCACGTCGCCCAGTCCTTTGCACAGCGCGATAGCTTCATCCAGCCGCCAGGCGCCGTTCGGATCGACGGTGATGCGTGCCTCCGGGAAGCGTTTTTTCAACGCGCGCACGCTGTCAATCTCCTGTTCGCCCGGCAGAACGCCGCCTTTCAGCTTGAAGTCTTTAAAGCCGTAGCGATCCTGCGCCGCCTCTGCCAGGCGTACCACCGCCTCGCCAGAGAGCGCTTCCTGATGACGCAGGTGATACCACGCGTGGCTGCCCGGCGAGCACTCCAGATACGGCAGATCGGTTTTCGTCCGGTCGCCAACGTAGAACAGATAGCCCAGCACCGTTACCGCATCACGCTGTTTGCCTGGCCCCAGCAGTTCGCAGACCGGCACATTCAGCGCCTTACCCAGTAAATCAAGGAGAGCCGCCTCCAGCGCCGCCACCGCGTTAACGCGCAGTTCAAACGTCCAGGCGCCCTTGCCGAAGGTATCAAAATCAGCCGACTGGTTGCCCTTATGCACCCGCTGAACCACCTTGTTCAGGCGGGCGACCTCCTGCCCAACCACCTGCGGGATGGCGTCGACCAGCGTCTGGTAAATCACCTCTCCGCCCGGCGCTTCCCCGACGCCGGTATTCCCTGCGCTGTCGGTCAGCACCACGATGTTGCGGGTGAACCAGGCGTTATGCGCGCCGCCAATGTTGAGCAGCATGCTGTCCTGACCCGCCACCGGGATGACTTTCATCTCCGTCACGATCGGGCTTGATTGCGTTGTCATCATCCGCGCTCCCCAACAGGTTTCAGTTCGATTCGTTTGATGTCCCCCACCAGCACCAGGTAACTGAGTACCGCCACCAGCGCATGGACGCCTACATAAATCAGCGCACCATTGAAGGAGCCGGTGGTGCCGACGATGTAACCGATAGCGATTGGGGTGACAATGCCGGAAATGTTGCCAAACATGTTGAACAGACCGCCGCTCAGGCCGCTGATCTCTTTCGGCGCGGTATCTGCCATCACCGCCCAGCCCAGCGCGCCGATGCCTTTACCGAAGAAGGCCATCGCCATAAAGCCGATAATCATCCACTCCGCGCTGACGTAGTTACAGAACACCATGGTCATGGAGAGCAGCATGCCGAGCACGATTGGCGTTTTACGCGCAATATTCAGCGAACCGGTGCGACGCATCAGCCAGTCGGAGATGACCCCGCCGAGCACCCCGCCCACGAAGCCGCAGATGGCTGGCACGGAGGCGACAAAACCCGCCTTCAGAATCGACATCCCGCGCGCCTGCACCAGGTAAACCGGGAACCAGGTGATGAAGAAGTAGGTTAAGGCGTTAATGCAGTACTGGCCGAGATAGATACCGATCATCATCCGTGAGCCGACGAGCTGTTTGATCTGCCCCCATTTCTGGCTGAACGGGACTTTTGCTTTCTGGGTTTTCTGATCCATGTTGATCAGCGCCCCGCCTTCAGCAATGTAGTCCAGCTCTTTCTTGTTCACGCCCGGGTGCTGGTTTGGTTCGTGGATCACTTTCAGCCAGATAAAGCTGATGACGATCCCCAGCCCGCCCATGAAGAAGAAGACGTGCGACCAGCCCACTTCGTGCGTCAGCCAGCCCATAATTGGCGCGAAAATAACCGTCGCAAAGTATTGCGCCGAGTTAAAGATTGCTACCGCCGTTCCCCTCTCCTGCGCCGGGAACCAGGCGGCCACAATGCGGCTGTTGCCCGGGAAAGATGGCGCTTCCGCTAAACCCACCAGGAAGCGGAGGGTAAAGAGCGCAATGATAATGCCGAAGCCGCTGAAGATATCCACGAAGCCCTGTAACAGGGTAAACATCGACCAGATGAAAATGGACCAGAAATAGACCCGTTTTGAGCCAAAGCGGTCCAGCAGCCAGCCGCCAGGGATTTGGCCGATTACGTAGGCCCATGAAAATGCGGAGAAAACATAACCCATACCCACCGGATCAAGTCCGATGTCCTTTGCCATCTCAGAGCCGGCAATGGATAACGTGGCACGGTCGCCGTAGTTGAAAGAGGTGACGATAAACAGCATCACCACTATCCAGTATCGGGCGTTGGTGCGCTTCTCAGCGCTGCTCGCCGCGTGGCTTAATGTACTCATTGTTGCACTCCTGAAACATAGCTTTCGCCTGGTTCATTCTGTACAGCACCTGTAGGGTAATCAGAATGAGAGATTTGTGTTTGGTTTTGGTACGGCCCGAAGCCGTTTTATAGTGACGGGAAAAGTATATGAAGGAGTGACCGGTTCTCTCACCGTGCAGAAACACAACATTGACGGGCGTGGGGAACGTGGATTGGGGCATAAGCCCAAAGTGGTGGAAGATACTTCACGGAATTGAGGATATGGTGCAGCTTCGTTGCCGGGTGGCGGCTACGCCCTACCCGGCCTACAGCTCGTATAGTACAGGGTTAGTTCAGGAGCGTGGCCCAATGTTCAACCCAGGGATTTGACTCGCTTTCCGGTTCGGGGTGCTCGCCAGCATCAATCAGTAACATCTCGCCGACCCGCTGAGCGTGCTGTTCCTGCAACAGCGCGTCGAACTGCTTACCGCCGCCGCAGAAATTGGCGTAAGAGCTATCGCCGAGGGCGATGATGCCATAGTGAACATCTGGCTGATAGCCAAGCTGGTCTTTAATGCCCTGGAAAAGCGGGACGATGCTGTCCGGGAGATCGCCCTGCCCGGTGGTGGAGGTCACCACCAGAATGTATTTATCTTTATACTTTTCCCAGTCTGCCAGCTCCGGGTCTTCATAGACCGTTGCTTTATGGCCCTGATTGACGAGGATTGCTTCTGCTTCCTCCGCAACCAGCAGCGAGTTGCCGTACATCGTGCCGACAAAAATACCTACTTCAGCCATGCTTTGCTCCCGTAATTATTGCGCTTGCTGTTCATCCTGAACGTTGCCTGCGGCAAACTCAACCCTTTCATTTTCGGGGAGTTGTCCCAGCCAGCCAAACTGTGACAGCGCCTGCATCCAGACCTCGTCCAGCCCCGCGCGAATAGTCAGCGGTTCGCCGGTAAACGGGTGCGTCAGGCTTAGTTCGCTGGCGTGCAGCATCAGTCGGTTACAGCCAAAGTGCTCTGCCGCGCTGCGGTTCTGCCGCAGATCGCCGTGCTTGCTGTCGCCGATAATTGGGTGGCGCAGATGTGCAAGGTGGCGGCGAAGCTGGTGCTTGCGCCCCGTTTTGGGCAAAAGCTCAACCAGACTGTATCGCGTAGTGGGAAATTTGCTGGTCGCCACCGGCAGTTCTGTGGTCGCCATACCGCGATAGTCGGTCACCGCAGGCTGCGGACCTTTATCTTCGCGGGCAAATTTATCGGCGATTTTATCCAGTTCCTCCACTAGCGGATAATCCAGCGTGGCGGAATCCGTCAGCCAGCCGCGCACAATGGCGTGGTAGCGCTTCTGGATCTGGTGCTGTTCAAACTGCTGCGACAGCAGGCGCCCGGCCTCACTGGAAAGCCCCATCAGCAGAACGCCAGAGGTTGGCCGATCCAGACGGTGGGCAGTAAAGACGTGCTGACCGATTTGGTCGCGCACGGTTTGCATAACAACCACTTTCTCATCGCGATCGAGCCAGCTTCGGTGTACCAGCCAGCCGGACGGTTTATTCACCGCCACCAGCCACTCATCCTGATACAGGATCTCAAGCGTCATGCATCGTCACCGGCGAAAAGCCCATCCAGCTTTTCCAGCTCAACCAGCATAACGTCGCGCGCCGGGTGGGTCGCCTCCAGCGCCATTTCGTAATAGGGAGAGACGGCAAACGCCTGGGGCAACGCGTGTCCCCCTTCCAGCAGCGCGTGCATGCGCGGAATTAATACCCACTGGAGCCATTCGAATGGAGACAGCGTATCCAGACAAAACGGCTGGGTGCTGGCGAACGCGTCTGGCTGCGGCGCACTTTCCTGCCACAGCTGATGCTGGCGCATAAGGGCTTCGATGGCGTGCAACTGCGCACGAACGCTATCGTGATGCGTCATAGTAACCTCAACTGAAAAACGGAATGGCGCGAAGCATAGCATTGCGGAAGACAGAAATAAAAAAAGGGAGCACTGTAAAAACAGTGCTCCCGGTTCGTTTCGCAGCATTCCAGCTACAATACGTGCTCCCTGCTCATCCGTGACAACTTTTCCTGATGCCCGAAGGCCTGGTCATCCCTTTACCTTTTGCTTCCTGCTCACATCATCCTGACGTGTAGGTTTCATCCTGAAACGTCCTGGCCATCCTGACCCACCGACCATCCTGACCGGCTCACGTTCTCCTTCCTGGAGGTGTCCCTTACGCATCCTGCGTGATCCACTTTGCTTCATCCTGAAGCCTTCCTGCGGCGTCGTCCTGACGTGTTCCTGGTGAGAAACGCCATCATCCTGATGTTCGTTTCTCGCGTCGGCATCCTGTCGACACAGATAGAATCCGCTATTCTGCCTCGTCTTACAACCCACCCTGTGAGCAAGGTAAGCCTGGCGAAACGGGGATAATCGTTTCAGGAAATCGCTAACCCGTTGAAAGGGAAGTTGATATTAATCTGAAATCCCTAAGACAATGCTAATTGTTTCGGCGATGTCTCACAGTGCGTGTAAGAGATCTCTCACACGTCCAGTAGCATCATGGATTACAGAAGCGGCTCAAGTCGGGTAAGAAAATCCGCAAGAGAAGGCGCGAGAACGTCGCGATTGCGGGTGCCGAGCGTCTCTTTAATGACCTCGCCAGACAGGTTGCAGACTGAAATGACGTCCAGTTCACTGTCGAGCGTCGCAATAAAGAGAGTCGGGGAGAGCTTAAGGCGTTTTTGCGTGACCAGGTGACCAATGAGGTTTTCCTGAACGCGTTGAAGATCGTCTTCGCTCCAGGTTTGCAGCAGCGTCAGCGGCTGTCCTGCAAAACATGCAGTCATATCCCCGGCAAACTGCGTGGTATAAATTGCATGAAGCGCAGGTTGTACCACAATGTCCATTGCGCGTTCAACCGCATTTACATTCTGCTCGCCCGTGAACGGTTTCGGTTGCCAGATAACGTAATCATCCTGCGAAGCGATAATGCACGGTGACGGCACGCCATATAAGTCAGTACTTTGCGGCCACGTCCCCCGCTTTTCATGCCAGGCATCGCAATAGCGGGTCGTGAAGGACGTCAGGGCATTTGCAGTTTCGATATCCACCGATTTCTCTCTTCTTGTAAGACAGGATAAACTCAGCCCCTAAGTGTACCTGTAAAGTGGCTATGAAACATGTCTTACGAAAATCATCAGGCGTTAACGGGCTTAACGCTGGGTAAATCGACCGATTACCGCGACACCTACGACGCAAGCCTGCTTCAGGGTGTGCCGCGCAGCCTGAACCGCGATCCGCTTGGCCTTCATGCCGACGCGCTGCCGTTCGTCGGCGGCGACATCTGGACGCTGTACGAACTCTCCTGGCTGAATGCGCGCGGTCTGCCGCAGGTGGCCGTGGGCCATGTCGAGCTGGATTACGCCAGCGTAAACCTGGTTGAATCCAAGAGCTTTAAGCTCTATCTCAACAGCTTTAACCAGACCAAATTTAACAGCTGGGACGAGGTACAACAGACGCTTGAACGTGATTTAAGCGCGTGCGCGCAGGGGAACGTAACCGTCTCGTTATACCGTCTGCATGAGCTGGAAGGTCAGCCCATCGCCCATTTCCACGGCACCTGCATCGACGATCAGGACATTGATGTGGAGAGCTACGAATTTAGCACCGACTATCTGGAAAACGCGGCGGGCGGAAAAGTGGTCGACGAAACGCTGGTCAGCCATCTGCTGAAATCCAACTGCCTTATCACCCATCAGCCGGACTGGGGCTCGGTACAGATCCAGTATCGCGGCCCGCAGATTGACCGTGAAAAGCTGCTTCGTTACCTGGTGTCATTCCGTCATCACAACGAATTCCACGAGCAGTGCGTGGAACGCATCTTCAATGACATCCAGCGTTTCTGCCAGCCCGAAAAGCTGAGCGTTTATGCCCGCTATACCCGTCGCGGCGGTCTGGACATTAACCCATGGCGCACCAATACCGATTTTGTGCCTGCCACCGGACGGCTGGTGCGCCAGTAAGATAAATATTTTCACAATATGCGGGCGGTATTCCGCCCGAAGTGTTGTGAAACGTCATAAGCCAGGG
This sequence comes from Enterobacter cloacae complex sp. P29RS, assembly GCF_014893445.1. NCBI lineage: Bacteria > Pseudomonadati > Pseudomonadota > Gammaproteobacteria > Enterobacterales > Enterobacteriaceae > Enterobacter > Enterobacter cloacae complex sp. P29RS. Next base: position 215,011 of record NZ_JADBPZ010000002.1, read on the forward strand.
CTATTGTAATCAACAGGGAAAGACGATAATCGTCCCATAAGGAGCTCACTTGATTACACATATTAGCCCGCTTGGCTCTATGGATATGTTGTCGCAACTGGAAGTGGACATGCTTAAACGCACCGCCAGTAGCGACCTGTATCAACTGTTTCGTAACTGTTCACTTGCTGTACTGAACTCCGGAAGCCTGACCGACAACAGTAAAGAGCTGCTGTCCCGCTTCGAAAGTTTTGATATCAATGTGCTGCGCCGCGAGCGCGGGGTGAAGCTGGAAGTGATCAACCCGCCGGAAGAGGCGTTTGTCGATGGGCGTATTATTCGCTCACTTCAGGCCAACCTTTTTGCCGTGCTGCGCGACATCCTGTTTGTTAACGGACAGATCAGCAACGCCGGTCGTTTCCAGCATCTCGATCTGGAAAGCTCCGTTCATATCACCAACCTGGTTTTCTCCATTCTGCGTAACGCCCGCGCCCTGCACGTTGGCGAAGCGCCGAACATGGTCGTCTGCTGGGGTGGTCACTCCATTAACGAAACCGAATACCTGTACGCCCGCCGCGTGGGTAATCAGCTCGGCCTGCGCGAGCTGAACATCTGTACCGGCTGCGGTCCTGGCGCGATGGAAGCGCCGATGAAAGGCGCGGCAGTAGGACACGCGCAGCAACGCTATAAAGAAGGCCGTTTTATCGGCATGACCGAGCCGTCAATCATCGCCGCTGAGCCGCCTAACCCGCTGGTTAACGAACTGATTATTATGCCGGATATCGAAAAACGTCTTGAGGCGTTTGTCCGTATCGCGCACGGCATTATCATCTTCCCGGGCGGCGTAGGTACGGCGGAAGAGCTGCTTTATCTGCTCGGGATCCTGATGAACCCGGCCAACAAAAATCAGGTTCTGCCGCTGATCCTGACCGGCCCGAAAGAGAGCGCCGACTACTTCCGCGTGCTGGACGAGTTTATCGTGCATACGCTGGGCGTAGACGCGCGCCGTCACTACCGCATTATTATTGACGATGCCGCAGAAGTGGCCCGTCAGATGAAAAAAGCGATGCCGCTGGTGAAAGAGAACCGTCGTGATACCGGGGATGCCTACAGCTTTAACTGGTCCATCCGTATCGCACCGGATCTCCAGATCCCCTTCGAGCCGTCGCATGAGAACATGGCGAACCTCAAACTCTATCCGGATCAGCCGGTGGAAGTACTGGCAGCTGACCTGCGTCGCGCCTTCTCTGGCATCGTGGCGGGGAACGTGAAGGAGGTGGGGATCCGCGCGATTGAGGAGTTCGGGCCGTATAAAATCCACGGTGACCCGGAGATGATGCGCCGCATGGATGACATGCTGCAGGGCTTTGTGGCTCAGCACCGCATGAAACTTCCGGGTTCTGCCTATATTCCCTGTTACGAAATCATCAAATAAAGCGTCCTTACCCTCCTCTCAAGCCGGATTGTCATCCGGCTTTTTTATTAGTGATGTAATTCATAGCGATCTTCAATGTTATTAACAAATCTGGCGTCTGCGCAAACGATTACCTCGTTTTTGAAACCGTAAATAATCAGCCTTAATCGAAATTACCTGCCAGAAAATCCTAAAATCCTATTTCTTTACAGCGAAAGACACCTATCTCGCGGGTCAGCCTTTTCGAAAACATGTCGTTAATGGTAGCCTTCGCGCCCGTAAATCCTCTTTGATGTTTTTTTAACAGATAAATGGTCTAAATATGCCCACATCATAAGTGGATTATTGCATTTGGGATCGCGATCACTGATAGATTCATAACGAGAATGTATCTTTCCGCCCGCCAATAGTTACGGGCAAAAATTATTAAAAAACCGTCACTGAACGAATTTCATATTACCGTCAGGCACTTTTTCATCGGATTTGACTAAAAACCTGACAATTTGCTTCCTCCAGGAGATACAGATGGAAACCACTCAAACCAGCACCGTTGCTTCGATTGAATCCCGAAGCGGTTGGCGCAAAACGGATACCATGTGGATGCTTGGCCTGTACGGCACGGCAATCGGCGCTGGTGTACTGTTCCTTCCTATCAACGCAGGTGTCGGCGGTCTGATCCCGCTGATCATCATGGCCATCATCGCCTTTCCGATGACCTTCTTTGCACACCGCGGCCTGACCCGCTTCGTGCTGTCCGGTAAAAACCCGGGCGAAGACATTACTGAAGTCGTTGAAGAACACTTCGGCGTCGGCGCAGGTAAGCTGATTACCCTGCTCTACTTCTTCGCGATTTACCCGATTCTGCTGGTGTATAGCGTTGCTATCACCAACACCGTTGAAAGCTTCATGATGCACCAGCTGCAGATGACCCCGCCGCCGCGTGCGATCCTGTCCCTGATCCTGATCGTCGGTATGATGACCATCGTGCGCTTTGGCGAGCAGATGATTGTCAAAGCGATGAGCGTGCTGGTATTCCCGTTTGTTGCAGCCCTGATGGTGCTGGCGCTGTACCTGATCCCACAGTGGAACGGCGCTGCGCTGGAAACTCTGTCTCTGAGCAGCGCATCCGCAACCGGTAACGGCCTGCTACTGACCCTGTGGCTGGCGATCCCGGTAATGGTGTTCTCCTTCAACCACTCGCCAATCATCTCCTCCTTCGCGGTGGCGAAGCGTGAAGAGTACGGCAATGGCGCAGAGAAGAAGTGCTCCAGCATCCTGGCTCGCGCACACATCATGATGGTACTGACAGTTATGTTCTTCGTGTTCAGCTGCGTGCTGAGCCTCTCCCCGGCGGATCTGGCGGCGGCGAAAGAGCAGAACATCTCTATTCTGTCCTACCTGGCAAACCACTTTAACGCACCGCTGATTGCGTGGATGGCACCGATCATCGCGATTATCGCCATCACCAAATCCTTCCTGGGCCACTACCTGGGCGCACGTGAAGGCTTCAACGGTATGGTGATTAAATCTCTGCGCGGTAAAGGCAAGAGCATTGAAATCAACCGTCTGAACAAAATCACCGCGCTGTTCATGCTGGTGACCACCTGGGCGGTAGCCACCCTGAACCCAAGCATTCTGGGCATGATTGAAACCCTGGGCGGCCCGATTATCGCGATGATTCTGTTCCTGATGCCGATGTACGCGATTCAGAAAGTGCCAGCGATGCGTAAATACAGCGGCCATATCAGCAACGTGTTCGTTGTTGTGATGGGTCTGATTGCCATCTCCGCTATTTTCTACTCGCTGTTCAGCTAATACCTCCTGCGCCGTCTTCGGATGGCGCACTCCTCCCCTCTGACTGAAGCAATGGACGCATCATGATTAGCGTATTCGATATCTTCAAAATCGGTATTGGTCCTTCCAGCTCTCACACCGTCGGACCAATGAAAGCCGGTAAACAATTCACGGATGACTTGATTGCACGCGGCATTTTGCACGACATCACCCGCGTGGTTGTCGATGTATACGGTTCCCTTTCCCTGACCGGTAAAGGCCACCATACCGATATTGCCATTATCATGGGGCTGGCGGGTAACCTGCCGGATACCGTTGATATTGACTCCATTCCTGGCTTTATCCAGGACGTGAACACCCATGGTCGTTTGCTGCTGGCCAACGGCGAGCACGAAGTTGAATTTCCGGTTGACCACTGCATGAATTTCCATGCGGATAACCTGTCGCTGCACGAAAACGGCATGCGCATTACCGCGCTGGTCGGCGATAAAGCGGTTTACAGCCAGACGTATTACTCCATCGGCGGCGGGTTTATCGTCGACGAAGACCATTTTGGTCAAACCAACGGCTCCGCCGTTGAGGTGCCGTACCCGTACAAAAACGCGGCCGATTTACAGCGTCACTGCCAGGAGACAGGCCTTTCTCTCTCCGGCCTGATGATGAAAAACGAGCTGGCCCTGCACAGCAAAGAGGAGCTGGAACAGCACTTCGCAAACGTCTGGGAAGTGATGCGCAGCGGCATTGAGCGCGGGATCACCACCGAAGGCGTGCTGCCGGGGAAACTGCGTGTTCCACGTCGTGCGGCTGCGCTGCGCCGCATGCTGGTCAGCACCGACAAAACCACCACCGACCCGATGGCCGTTGTCGACTGGATCAACATGTTCGCGCTGGCGGTGAACGAAGAGAACGCCGCGGGTGGCCGCGTCGTCACCGCGCCAACCAACGGGGCGTGCGGCATTGTTCCGGCGGTCCTGGCGTATTACGACAAGTTTATCCGTGAAGTAAATGCAAACTCACTCGCGCGGTATATGCTGGTCGCCAGTGCGATTGGCTCACTGTACAAGATGAACGCCTCGATTTCCGGCGCGGAAGTGGGCTGTCAGGGTGAAGTGGGCGTAGCCTGCTCTATGGCGGCGGCGGGTCTGGCCGAATTGCTGGGCGCAAGTCCTGCGCAGGTTTGTATTGCGGCGGAAATCGGCATGGAACATAACCTGGGGCTGACCTGCGATCCGGTCGGCGGTCAGGTCCAGGTGCCATGCATCGAGCGTAACGCCATCGCCTCTGTGAAAGCGGTGAACGCGGCCCGTATGGCGCTGCGCCGCACCAGTGAACCGCGCGTGTGTCTCGACAAGGTTATCGAAACCATGTACGAAACCGGTAAAGATATGAACGCCAAATACCGCGAAACCTCCCGCGGTGGCCTGGCGATGAAGATCGTTACCTGCGATTAAGCCTCTCAGGAAGCCTCGTTTTGCGAGGCTTCTTCCTGTTTTCCCCACCATTCATAGTTTCATGCTGCGCTCAGTGTTACCCTTTCCCCATTAGACAGAAGGGAGATTATCTGTGGCCGTTCATTTGCTTATCGTCGATGCACTTAACCTGATTCGCCGTATTCACGCGGTACAGGGCACCCCCTGCAAGGACACCTGTTTACACGCGCTGGAGCAGCTCATTCGCCATAGCGAACCCACCCACGCTGTTGCCGTATTCGACGATGAAGCACGCAATACCGGCTGGCGGCACCAGCGCCTGCCGGACTACAAAGCCGGGCGTGCGCCGATGCCGGACGATCTGCACGCCGAAATGCCCGTTATACGCGCGGCCTTTGAACAGCGCGGCGTTCCGTGCTGGGGCGCACACGGTAATGAGGCTGACGATTTAGCCGCAACGCTGGCGGTTAAAGTCGCGAGCGCCGGGCATCAGGCGACTATCGTTTCAACCGACAAAGGCTACTGCCAGCTGCTCTCTCCAACGGTCCGCATCCGCGACTACTTCCAGAAACGCTGGCTGGACGCGCCATTTATTGCCAGCGAGTTTGGCGTATCGCCTGAGCAATTGCCGGATTACTGGGGGCTGGCGGGGATCAGCAGCTCCAGAGTGCCGGGTGTCGCCGGTATTGGACCCAAAAGTGCCGCACAGCTGCTGACGGAGTTTCAGAATCTGGAAGGGATTTACGCAAGGCTTGAGGAAGTGCCGGAAAAATGGCGCAAGAAGCTGGAGGCGAATAAAGAGATGGCGTTTATCTGCCGGGAAATCGCAACGCTACAGACGGATTTACAGCTGGACGGGAATTTACAGCAGTTAAGGTTAGAACGTTAAAACAACTACACGATTTTGTAGGCCCGGTAAGCACAGCGCCACCGGGCGTTACAAACGTTATCGCTCGTCGCGACGCCCACCCACGGCCGCCCACCAGCGACGGATATGCACCGTCACTTCTTCACGGTCGTGATACAGCTGACGCGCCTGGATTTCCGCGTTAATCCCGTGTTCGTCCAGTTGCTGCTGAATATAAGCCAGGTTCTGCGACACCTCTTCGTAACGCTTTTTCATCGGCAGCTTGAGGTTGAAAATCGTCTCACGACACCAGCCGTTCACCAGCCAGGAGGCCATCAGCGCCGCGACTTTCGCCGGTTTTTCTACCATGTCGCACACCATCCAGGAGATGTTGTTACGGGTAGGACGGTAGCGGAAACCATCTTCACGCAGCCAGGTGACCTGCCCGGTGTCCATCAGGCTTTGCGCCATCGGGCCGTTATCCACAGACGAAACCCACATGTTGCGTTTCACCAGCTGATAGGTCCAGCCGCCCGGGCACGCGCCAAGATCGACGGCATACATGCCGTTTGCCAGACGTTCGTCCCACTCGTCCGCCGGGATAAAGACGTGGAACGCCTCTTCCAGCTTCAGGGTTGAACGGCTCGGCGCGTCTGACGGGAAGCGCAGACGCGGGATCCCCATAAAGAACGGCGAGTTATTGGTGGTATACGAGTAGCCGGTGTAGCAACATCCTGGCGCAATAAAGAAGATATGCACGACTGGACGCTTTGGCGTTTCGTAGTTTGTCAGCACTCCCGCATCACGCAGTGCCGCGCGGAGCGGCACGGTAAACTTACGGCAGAACTTCATCAGCTCTTTGCTTTCATTGGTGTCAGCCACTTCCACGCGCAAATCGCCGCCCTTCTCCACCACGCCCTGCAACAGGCCAACAATCGGCGTGATGCGATCTTCCGGCGGAAGATCTTTCAGTAATTCGCCCGCGACAAACATCTGACGGGCGAAAATCAGCGAGCTGAACGGCAGTTCGCGCGCCAGCTTGTCGGCATCATCAGGCTGATAGCATTCAAATACCACATAGCCCGCGTTCTCTTTGACGCGAGCGAATCCGAAGACTTCACGCTTCGCCGCTTTATCGGTGATTTCCGCGGCGCACTCTTTCTCAAACCCCGGGCGACAATATAAAACAACCTTATTCATGAACAACGCCCTTGCGTTTCAGACGGATAGCTCCGATAAACATTAAAACCCAACCCGCCAGGAAGCTGACGCCGCCGACAGGTGTAACAAACGCCCACAGGCGTAAATGCGACAGCGCCAGACAGTAGAGACTGCCGCTGAACAGTACGGTACCCAGCGCCAGAAAGACGCTGCTCCAGTAAAACCAGATGCTGATACGGCGCTGCATCGCCACCGCCAGCCCAAAAATTGCCAGCGTGTGGAACGCCTGATATTCAAGGCCGGTCTGGATCCAGCCCATCTCCACAACGCCCAAAGACTTGCTTAAGACATGCGCGCCAAACGCGCCCAGAGCTACAAAAATAAAGCCACTCACCGCGGCGAAAATCAGCATGAATCGGCTGGTCATGTTTAAGTCCTGAATTAATGCGTGCCCGGCACACAAACGTTATTGTTCATACCTGAAGCGGAATTTTTCTTGCTCGCTTGCCGCTTTCGCCAGTATCCACTGCCGGAAAGCGGCTATTTTACCCAGTTCTGCCTGACTGTCATGACAAACCAGATAAAATGCATTCTTGCTGACCAGTACATCGTTAAATGGGCAAACCAGACGGCCTGCCTCAATTTCGGACTGCGCCATGACGTTATTCGCTAATGCCACGCCCTGCCCGTGAATGGCAGCCTGTAGCACCATCGCGCTGTGGCTAAAAATGGGCCCCTGCTGCACGTTTATATGATTAAGACCTAACTGACGGGTATAAGTTTGCCAGTCGCGACGCGACGCATCGTGCAAAAGCGTGTGTTGCGCCAGATCGGCGGGCGTTTTGAGCGCTTTCTCCCCCGTCAGCAGCAGTGGTGAACAGACCGGCAGCAGATATTCTGCGTATAATTTTTCAACACGCAAGCCCGGCCAGTTACCGCGACCGTAAAAAATCGCCACATCCACATCGTCTGCAAGCTTGTCTTCCTGACGGTCCACTGCCTGGATTCGGACATCGATTCCCGGATAAGTTGAGTTAAAGCTTGAGAGTCGCGGCACCAGCCACTGAATGGCAAAACTGGGCAATAAACTCACAGTCAGGGCGCCTTTTGCGCTCCGTGCCTGAAGCTTACGGGTGGCTTCCGTCAGCTGGGAGAAAATCTCTTTAATATCCTGAAAATAGCTCTGCCCTTCTTCGGTCAACAGCAACGAACGGTTGCGGCGACGGAACAGCTTAAGCCCCAGAAAATCCTCCAGAGACTTGATTTGATGACTTACTGCGGCCTGTGTCACAAAAAGCTCATCGGCTGCGCGGGTGAAGCTGAGGTGGCGTGCTGCTGCATCAAAAACACGTAATGCATTTAGGGGTGGCAATCGCTTGGACATGGTTATCTGGCTTAGATGTTAACGAAATTTAACATATAGGAAACAACGTTTAACCTATTAGTTTTTTTTATCTGAGCCATTATAATTTGTCCGTTGAGGAACTACCAGCAAATACCTATAGTGGCGGCACTTCCTGAGCCGGAACGAAAAGCTTTTTTTGGAATGCGTGTTCTGAAGGGCTTTTGGCTTACGGTTGTGATGTTGTGTTGTTGTGTTTGCAATTGGTCTGCGATTCAGACCACGGTAGCAACGCTACCAATTTTTCACTTCCTGTACATTTACCCTGTCTGTCCATAGTGATTAATGTAGCACCGCCAACTTGCGGTGCTTTTTTTTCGCTTATCTAACTGTTAATGCTCGATTTCCTTCATCTCTTTCACGTCACTGCGATTGATCTGCTGTTTGTTCCCGTTAGCATCTTTGTATGAAATCATCCCGGTATCATTATCGGTTGTCGGTTTCCCTTCAGAGACGATAGATCGACCATCGTTGGTATGCATTACGTAGTTATTACCAGAACATGCGCTCAGGGCAAAGGTCAACGCACAGGCAGAAATGATTGCAGCTGTCTTTTTCATGATTATTCTCCTTTAGCAATTAATGCTATTCAAACCTCGATTTATAACAGGCTAAAACATCCGCCTAACACTATTTAGCATAACCTGCTTTTTCAGACTCGCCAGGATAAGCAGACAAATCTGATAGATATCAACTTCCTTGCCCTGCCGATGAATTTGCGCGACGATCGTAGTATCGATATGAGGAATTCCATGAACGCTTTCAGTCCTGCGCAGTTTCGCGCACAGTTTCCTGCGCTGGCCGATGCCGGCATTTATCTTGATAGCGCCGCCACGGCCCTTAAGCCGCAAGCGGTGATTGAGGCAACCCGCCAGTTTTACAGCCTGAGCGCCGGGAACGTGCATCGCAGCCAGTATGCCGACGCGCAGCGCTTAACGGCGCAATACGAAGCCGCACGGGATCAGGTCGCGCGCCTGATCAATGCTGACAGCGCTAAGAACATCGTCTGGACTCGGGGCACTACCGAGGCCATTAACATGGTGGCGCAATGTTACGCGCGTCCGCTGTTGCAGCCCGGGGATGAGATCATCGTCAGCGAGGCGGAACACCACGCCAACCTGGTGCCCTGGCTGATGGTGGCCGAACAAACCGGGGCACGGGTTGTAAAACTCCCGTTGGGTACAGACTTCCTGCCTGACGTGGCGCGTCTGCCTGAGCTGATTACGCCGCGCAGCCGTATTCTGGCGCTGGGGCAGATGTCCAACGTCACCGGCGGCTGTCCGGATCTGGCGCGCGCCATTGAGATTGCCCATGCCAGCGGCGTGGTGGTAATGGTCGACGGTGCGCAGGGTGTGGTGCATTTTCCGGCTAACGTTCAGGCGCTGGATATCGACTTCTATGCCTTCTCAGGGCATAAATTGTACGGGCCAACCGGTATCGGCGCGCTGTACGGCAAACCTGAACTGCTGGCCCGGATGACGCCGTGGCTCGGCGGCGGCAAGATGATTACCGAAGTCACCTTCGACAGTTTCAAAACGCAGGATGTGCCTTACCGCCTGGAAGCCGGTACGCCGAACGTGGCAGGGGTTATCGGTCTGAGCGCAGCGCTCGAATTTCTCGCAGATACGGACGTGGCTCAGGCTGAAAGCTGGAGCCGGGGCCTGGCGACGCTGGCAGAAGAAGAGCTTAAGAAACGCCCCGGGTTTCGCTCGTTCCGCGTCCAGGACTCCAGCCTGCTCGCCTTTGATTTTGCGGGCGTACACCATAGCGACATGGTGACGCTGCTTGCCGGATACGGCATTGCCCTGCGCGCAGGACAGCACTGCGCACAGCCGCTGCTGGCGGCCATGGGGGTGAGCGGTACCCTGCGCGCCTCGTTTGCACCGTACAACACAAAAAGTGACGTCGACGCGCTGGTTTCCGCCGTCGACCGCGCCCTGGAATTACTGGTGGATTAATGACAAGTTCAGCCTTAGCCGGGCATCCGTTCGGCACCGTTATCACTGAAGAGACGTTAAAACAGACCTTCGTCCCGCTCACGCAGTGGGAAGATAAATATCGTCAGCTGATCCTGCTGGGCAAACAGTTGCCCACGCTGTCAGACGAACTGAAATCACAGGCGAAGGAGATAGCTGGCTGCGAGAACCGCGTCTGGCTTGGGTTTAGCATATCCGGTGAGAAACTGCATTTCTTCGGCGACAGCGAGGGACGCATTGTTCGCGGTCTGCTGGCGGTGCTGTTGACCGCAATCGAAGGGAAAAGCGCCGCAGAGCTGCTGGTGCATTCTCCGCTGGCGCTGTTTGATGAGCTGGGACTTCGCACGCAGCTTAGCGCCTCGCGCGGTCAGGGACTGATTGCGCTAAACGACGCGGTGCTGGATGCCGCCCGTCAGGCTCAGGCCTGACGTTCCGCCTTCGCCATCATCTTCTTCAGGGCGTGAGAGACCGCCACAAAGCCGAAGGAGGCGGTCACCATGGTGGCCGCTCCAAACCCTGAGGCACAATCCATCCGCTTTGGCCCTTCCGCTGTGCTTTTCATTGCACAGACCGAACCATCCGCCTGCGGATAAACCAGCGCTTCTGTCGAGAACACACAGTCCACGCCCAGCTTGCCTTTACTGTTCTTCACCACGTTGAAGTCGCTTTTTAAGCGCTCGCGCAGCTTAGCAGCCAGTGGATCCTGAATGGTTTTCGCCAGATCTGCCACCTGGATCTGCGTCGGATCAATTTGTCCACCCGCGCCGCCCGTTGTCACCAGCGGCACCTTGTAACGACGACAGTAAGCGATCAGCGCCGCTTTTGGCCGCACGCTGTCGATGGCGTCAATCACATAGCTGTAGCCTTTGCTCATGTACTCCGCGACGTTATCTGCCGTCACAAAGTCGTCAATCACCGTTACGCGGCACTCCGGGTTGATGAGACGAATACGCTCCGCCATCACCTCGGACTTCGCCAGACCGACGTTATCACGCAGGGCGTGGATCTGACGGTTAGTGTTAGTGACGCAGACGTCATCCATATCAATCAACGTAATTGCGCCAATGCCGGTTCTCGCCAGCGCTTCTGCCGCCCACGAACCCACGCCACCAATGCCCACCACGCAGACATGCGCATCCGCGAACAGTTGCAGGGCTTTTTCACCGTATAACCGTGCCGTGCCGCCGAAACGCTGGCGCCAGGCATCGCTGATTACCACAGACATAAAACCTCAGATGTAAAAAGGGTGAGGTATTCCTCACCCTGAACCGTAATCCGTCTTGCGCTCAGAATACCACACTCAGCCGCTAAATATGTTCCCGGTACCCGGCGCTGTCTTCAGCACCCACACGCGCCCGTAGTGGTTATACCAGCCTGCACGGTGGCCGGCATCCGGGCCGATGCCCTGGTAAATATCGAAGTGCTGACCTTTAATCGCCCCGCCCACGTCCAGCGCCACCATCAGGCGTAATTCATACTTGCCGTTGAATTTGCCGTTGTTGTCGAGGAGAGGGACTTCCGCCAGCAGCGTGGTACCCGCCGGGATAATCGAACGATCCGATGCCACAGAAGCGCGGCCAATCAGCGGGACGGCGCTCGCCCCTTTCACCGGCGCAAAGTTCTGCGGTTTGAAGAAGACAAACGATGGATTCTGCTCAAGCAGCTCACGCACTTCCGCTTCGCTGTGTTTTTCGCCCCACTCGCGGATCGCCTGCATCGACATATCTTCTCGTTTCACTTCACCACGGTCGATGAGCACCTTACCGATGCTGCGATAGGCATGGCCGTTTTTCCCGGCATAGCTAAAGAAGTTCAGCGGCGAGCCGTCGCCAAAATCAATATAGCCGCTGCCCTGCACGTCCATGATGAAGTTATCCATCAGCGAGTTGCTGTAGGCCAGCACGTAATTTTCGCTAAGCGCACCGGCATAGATTTCAGCGCGGGACGGGAGACGACCGCGTTTTGGCGGCATGCGGTAAATCGGATACTGGAATTCGCCCTGACGCGTGTGTCGTGCCTGGACAACCGGGGTGTAGTAGCCGGTAAACTGAACGTTACCGTAGTTATCCGCCCCTTCCATCTGCCACGCGTCAATACCAAACTGGCGCATATTGCGCGTATCACCGCCAGCACGCAGCCAGTCCTGCACTGCACTATAAACGTTGTTCTGTGAGCCATACAGGCGCGGCGACGCTTTGCGGATCTGGTACACCTGCTCGGAGAAATCCCCGGCATTGATTGGAGCACCCACGGCATCTGGCTGGTTAACTAAAGAGAAAGGCTGGGATAACTTCCCGTCTTTATACTGTTGACCGCGATCGGTCGGTTTGGAAGAGCAGGCCGCAAGAATCGCTACCATTGCGCCTGTCATCAGATACTTCACCCAACGTCCTTTCATTATTTCTCGTCTTTTAGTTGCCCAATTCCGCGTGATGAAGATAACAAACCCATCGTGGTAATGAAATGCGATCGCCTTCCCTTTGGCAAATTCTGGACAAAAAATAGTCCAAAGTGGCTATTCCCGTTCATTTTGCATACAAAATAATGAATTATGCGAAAAAGGGGTTGCATCACAAACCTATCCGAGTATAGTGCGCTTCCACGGACGCGGGGTGGAGCAGCCTGGTAGCTCGTCGGGCTCATAACCCGAAGGTCGTCGGTTCAAATCCGGCCCCCGCAACCAACACTTCTTAAAACAATAAACACCCTTAAGGGTGTTTTTTTGTATCTGCCGTTTGTGAAAGTGCCGGGCGAGATACCCGGCGTAATACCCTATCCCCGCCGCGCCAGCGTTTCCCCGTCTGAGAAATAGGCCCGAATACCCGCCAGAATCGACTCCGCCACTTCCTGCTGGAATTTAGCCGTCTTGAGCTTGCGTTCCTCTTGCACGTTACTGATAAACGCGGTTTCGACCAGAATGGACGGAATATCTGGCGCTTTCAGTACTGCAAATCCGGCCTGCTCGACGCTGTTTTTGTGCAGCTTGTTGACCCGGCCCAGTTTGCCCAGCACCGCTTTACCAAACTTCAGACTGTCGGTAATGGTCAGCGACTGCACCATATCAAACAGCGTATGGTCGACGTAACGATCCCCGCTTTTGCTCACGCCACCGATTAAATCCGAGGCGTTCTGCGTGTCCGCCAGGTATCTCGCGGCGGTACTGGTCGCCCCTTTCGTTGACAGGGCAAACACCGACGATCCGCTCGGCTGGCGGCTGGTGAAGGCATCCGCATGAATAGAGACAAACAGATCCGCGCGCTGCTTCTGCGCTTTCGCCACGCGGACCTTCAGCGGGATAAAGACATCTTCGTTGCGCGTCATGTAGGCGCGCATATTGCCCTCTTTGTCGATTAACGCCTTCAGACGACGGGCAATTTGCAGCACCACATCTTTTTCGCGGGTGTGATATTTCCCAACGGCGCCGGAATCTTCCCCGCCGTGGCCAGGATCGAGCATGATCACAATCGGACGATCGCGCCCCGCCCTGCCCGGCTTAGGACCACTTTGCGCAGGTGGGACCTGCCGCTGGAGATCGCCTTTGTTGTAATCTTCAAGTAACGCCAGGAGCGGATCCTGAATATCCGTTGCATTCGCCGGATAGAGATCCATTACCAGGCGCTCCTTAAAGGCGGCAACAGGCGCAAGGGCAAAGAGCTGCGGTTTCACGTTCTGCTTCAGCTCAAACACCATGCGCACGGTTTGCGGATCGAACTGCCCGACGCGCGCCGATTTGATAAAAGGATCGTCGCCACGGATCTGCGCCGCCATGCCTTTAAGCACGGAGTTGAGATTCACACCTTCGAGATCAACCACCACACGTTCAGGATTGCTGAGGGCAAATTGTTTGTATTTCAGCACGCGGTTGGACTCGACCGTCACGCGCGTATAGGTCGACGACGGCCAGACGCGCACCGCGACTACCTGGCTTGTGGCGGCAAGACCCACCTGGCTGACGCTAAGCAACCACATCGCCCCGGCCCCTTTTAACAGGCGGCGGCGGCTTATTGCTGAATTGGATCCCGACATGCTTCTCCCGAGCAAGAAATCTGATTGATGAACAAAACGCCCAAATTGACCGAAAACTTTAACGAATGACGCATAAACTGTCATCTATAAAAGGGTAAACAATCATACGTTAACGCACGGATTACTTATTATTTTCTGTGTGTCGCAGAAAATTTTGGCTTGCACACGCGGCCACAATCGAATAAAAATACATAAATAACGAATAAACATTCATTAAGGGTTGTGTCATGGTTAAGGAACGCAGAACCGAACTGGTCCAGGGATTCCGCCATTCTGTTCCCTATATCAACACCCATCGGGGGAAAACCTTTGTCATCATGCTTGGCGGCGAAGCCATTGAGCATGAGAACTTTTCCAGTATCGTCAATGATATCGGCCTGCTGCACAGCCTCGGCATCCGTCTGGTGGTGGTGTATGGCGCACGTCCGCAAATCGAAGCCAACCTGGCCGCCCATCACCATGAGCCGATCTACCACAAACATACCCGCGTGACGGATGCGAAAACCCTCGAACTGGTCAAACAGGCGGCGGGTCTGTTGCAGCTCGATATCACCGCCCGCCTGTCGATGAGCCTGAGTAATACGCCGCTGCAGGGCGCGCACATCAACGTGGTGAGCGGCAACTTTATCATCGCTCAGCCGCTCGGCGTGGACGATGGCGTGGATTACTGCCACAGCGGCCGCATCCGGCGCATTGATGAAGAAGCCATTCACCGCCAGTTAGACAATGGCGCGATCGTCCTGATGGGACCCGTTGCCGTTTCCGTAACGGGTGAAAGTTTTAATCTGACCTCAGAAGAGATTGCCACCCAGCTGGCCATCAAGCTGAAAGCGGAAAAAATGATCGGCTTTTGCTCCTCACAGGGTGTCGTGAACGATGAGGGCGTGATTGTGCCAGAACTTTTTCCGAATGAAGCCCAGGCGCGCGTCGAAGCGCTGGAAGCACAAGGCGATTACTATTCCGGTACCGTGCGTTTTCTGCGCGGCGCCGTCAAAGCGTGCCGCAGCGGGGTACGCCGCAGCCACCTGATCAGCTATCAGGAAGACGGCGCGCTGTTGCAGGAACTGTTCTCCCGGGACGGGATCGGTACGCAGATCGTAATGGAGAGCGCCGAGCAGATCCGCCGTGCCACCATCAATGACATCGGCGGCATTCTGGAGCTGATCCGTCCGCTGGAACAACAGGGCATTCTGGTTCGCCGCTCCCGCGAGCAGCTGGAGATGGAGATCGACAAGTTCACCATCATCCAGCGAGATAACCTGACCATTGCCTGTGCGGCGCTTTATCCGTTCCCGGAAGAGCAGATTGGCGAAATGGCGTGCGTTGCCGTGCACCCGGATTACCGTAGCTCCTCGCGGGGGGAACTGCTGCTTGAACGCGTGGCGGCACAGGCGCGCCAGATGGGTCTGAGCAAGCTGTTCGTGCTCACCACGCGCAGCATTCACTGGTTCCAGGAGCGCGGCTTCACGCCGGTGGATATTGATTCGCTGCCGGAAAGTAAGAAAGAGATGTACAACTACCAGCGCCGCTCGAAGGTGTTAATGGCGGACCTGGGATAACAATCACCCTCTCCTGTCGGAGAGGGTGATTACTCAGACAGATTCAAAAATCGCGCTTAATCCGCTTCTGCGCTCGGTGCGAGTGGCAATCGCCTGACCCAGCACGCGCTCATCCGCATACAGCGACAGACGCTGGCGCGCACGGGTAACGGCGGTGTAGACCAACTCACGGGTTACGACCGGCGAAAGCTGTGTCGGCAGGATCAGGGCCGCATGGTTGAACTCTGAGCCCTGAGACTTGTGTACCGTCATCGCCCATGCCGTTTCATGCTCTGGCAGACGGCTGGGCTGGACGGACTTCACGCTGCCGTCCGGTAGCTGGAACCAGACGCGCAAACCGTTACCGCGATCGAGCGCAATACCGATATCCCCGTTGAACAGCCCCAGCGTACTGTCGTTGCGGGAGATCATCACTGGCCGGCCTTCATACCATCGCGAATGCTGCTGACGGTTAATTTTGCGTTTCTGCACCAGCAACTGCTCCAGCCTGTCATTCAGGCCCGCAACGCCGAACGGCCCTTCCCGCAATGCGCACAGAAGCTGGTATTCGCCAAATGCGGCAATGACCTGCCCGGGCTGACTGCGCTGCTGCACGCAGCTCAGAAAACGCTGGTATCCATGGAGAGCCTCCTCAAGCATAGCCTGATACTCTTCCCCGCTTTGCAGCGATTTCTTTTCAATGTCAGTGAAAGAGCCGTCAAACACCGTGCGCGTGGCATGCCGATCGCCACGGTTGACCGCCGCAGCCAGCTGGCCGATGCCGGAGTCGCTACCGAAACGGTAGCTTTTTTGCAGCAGGCACAGGCTGTCACGCAGTGCGCCTGCGACCGGCGAGTGATCGGGTTCAAGCGAGCAGCCGGTCAGGCGGGCAAGCTCCTGCGCCCGCGCGGCGGTATAACCGTAGCTGGCGTAGGTACAGATATCCCCCAGTACCGCCCCGGCTTCCACGGAGGCGAGCTGGTCGCGATCGCCCAGGAAAACCACGCGCGCATGCGGCGGCAGAGCATCGATCAGGCGCGACATCATGGTCAGGTCAATCATGGAGGCTTCATCCACCACCAGCACGTCCAGATGCAGCGGATTACCCGCATGGTAGCGCAGCCGCTGGCTACCCGGCTGCGCGCCGAGCAGACGGTGCAGGGTACTCGCTTCACCCGGGAAAAGCGCAAGCTGCTCCTGAGTGAGCGGCAGCTGTTGCATCGCACCGCCCAGTGATTCGGTCAGTCGCGCCGCTGCTTTCCCGGTGGGCGCCGCCAGACGAATACGACATCGCTGCTCACCTGATAGCTGGATCAGGGCTGCCAGCAGCTTTGCGACGGTCGTGGTTTTCCCGGTCCCCGGGCCACCTGAAATCACCGAAATCCGCCGCGTCAGGGCGACGGCCGCCGCCACTTTCTGCCAGTCTGTAGGCTCACCGGAGTCAAACAGCCTGTCCAGTGTCTGGCGAAGCTGCGCTTCGTCGCAGGGAAGCGGCGCGTTGGTCTCACTAAAGAAACGCGCTACCGTCAGTTCGTTTCGCCACAGACGGTTCAGATATAAGCGCTCACCCGTCAGGATCAGCGGCGCCTGGTTTTCTCCCGGCCCGACGGCCGACGATTCGCGCAAAATTTTCTGCCAGTCCACCCTCTCCCCCAGCAGCGCAAAGCAGGACTGGAGGACAGGCGGCATTTTCTCGTCAACAACCAGACGCGAGAGCGGCAGACACACATGCCCCTCTCCGGCGTCTTTACTCAATAGGGCAGCGGCAAGCATCACGGCGGGCTGGTCAGCGGCAATCATCATGGCAAACTGCACATCCAGCTGACGCAGCACGCGTTGCTCTACCGCTTCCAGCAATAAGTCCTGCATCGTCATGCCATCTCCTCCGTGTTTGCTGCAAACAGGTTATCCATTTTATTAATCAATTCCGCATCCGGACGGGTGCTGAAGATCCCGGAGCGCGGATCGGCAGCGTCGACCCCGCGCAAGAAGAGGTAGATGACGCCACCAAAATGATCGTCGTAGCGGTAATCCGCAATACGGTGGCGCAAATAGCGGTGCAGCGCTAGCGTGTAGAGCTGATATTGCAGATCGTAGCGATGCATTTGCATGGCTGCCGCCATCGCCTGCTGGGTATAGGCTTCGCTGTTCTCGCCCAGCCAGTTCGATTTGTAATCCAGCAGGTAGTACCGTCCTTCGTGACGGAAGACCAGGTCGATAAAGCCTTTCAGCATGCCCTGCACTTGACGGAAGTTCAGCGGCGGGCAACCGGCTGAGAGCGGATCGTACTGACGGATAAGCGCATCGAGCGCGTCGGCCTTAAGCGGGCCTGCGACAGGCAGATAAAACTCCATCTCAACCTGTTTATTTCTGGCCGTTAGCTGACGAAGAGCGAAGCCCTGCTCAGTCAGCGGCGCCTGCAAAATGGCGTTGATCCAGTCAGTGAGAACGGGCTGCCAGTGCGCGTCATAGCCCCCGCTCTGTAACATCTTCAGCACCCACTCCTCACTGACAGGCTGAGTAAAATCAAGCTCTTCAAAGAGGCTGTGCAAAAAGGTGCCCGGCGACGCGCCGCGTGGGAACTGATGCGGAGTTAACGTCGGTTCAACCGGAATATCACCCACCCCTGCGGCATCCACGTCCAGCTTCGGCATGAGATCCAGCGCAATACTTTGCCCGTGCTGTTGCAGGCCAGAATAGCTGGTGACGCGCCAGTCGTCGGCAAGCACCCGCGTGATCTGGCGCGCATTAAGGTCGGTCGCGGGCTCTTGCGCCATTTGCCAGCGGCTATTGTCTGGCAGAGACGGGATATGCAGCGCGATATCGTCACCGCAGAGCGACTCAATGCAGAGGCGCAACCCCGCCGCATCTTTCGGCTCGCCACGCTGAATAAGCCGCCCTAACGCGCTTAAATGGAAATCGCTTTCCCCTGTTTTCTCCCCGCGACGGCGGAAAACCGGGGCGACGCCCAGGCTGCAATGCCAGACAGAACGGGTCAGCGCCACGTAAAGCAGGCGCAAATCCTCCGCCAGACGCTCCGCTTCTGCCAGTTCAACGCTGGTCTCCGCCTTGCTGAGATCGAGCACCGCATCGAAAGTCTCGCGGTCATGGTAAAAGGCCTGATCCTGAACCCGGTAGTTCGCGATGAAAGGCAGCCAGACCAGCGGATATTCGAGACCTTTGGATTTGTGAATGGTGACGATTTGCACCAGATGCTTATCGCTCTCAAGACGCATCTGCTGGCTTGAAGAGTTACTGTTTGGATCCGCGATTTGCTGCGCCAGCCAGCGCACAAGGGCATGTTCACTTTCAAGCTGGGTACCCGCTTCCTGTAACAGTTCGCTGATGTGTAAAATATCGGTCAGACGCCTTTCACCGCCGGATGTCGCCAGCATATTTTCGGCAATCTGACGCCGTGTCATCAGCTCGCGCAACATCGCCATGACGCCGCGCTTTTGCCAGCGTTCACGGTAATGGACAAACTCTTCTACCACCGCATCCCATGCGTTTTCGTCATGGTTGAGTTCATCAATATCCCGTGCGTTCAACCCCAGCATAGAACTGGCCAGCGCGCTTCGAAGCGTATTTTCGCGCTCCGGCGCCAGCACCGCCTGAAGCAACCAGAGCATTTCCTGGGCTTCCAGCGTGTCGAACACGCTGTCGCGGTTAGAGAGATACACTGACGGAATATCCAGCAACGTTAGCGCATCGCGGATTAACGCCGCTTCCTGACGACTGCGCACCAGCACGGTAATATCAGAGGCCTTTACAGGATATGCCTGTTCCCCCTTCCACAGTAGTGCCTCGCCGCGCGCGCCTGCGCTTAGCCAGTCACGGATTTGCGCGGCGCAGTGCTGGGCCATCGCCGCCTGATAATCGGCAACGCCATAGCCTTCCCCCTCAAGCAGCCAGAAGGTCATGGCGGGTTGTACCGCACCGCTGACTTCGAAGCGCAGGGATGCGTTTTTTGGGGCGGATTTCACCGGCAGGAAAGGGATTTCATTGAACATGAATGCCGTCTCCATACGGCTGAACAGCGCATTGACGCTCTCAACCATCCCCGGAGCGGAGCGCCAGTTGGTATCTAACGTGTAATGCGCGACCACCTCACTACGGGCTTTCATATAGGTGAAGATATCTGCCCCACGGAAGGCGTAAATGGCCTGTTTAGGGTCGCCTATCAGCAGCAGGGCAGTGTCGGGCTGCTGTCGCCAGATGCGGCGAAAAATGCGGTACTGCTGGGGGTCGGTGTCCTGAAATTCGTCAATCATCGCCACCGGAAAACGGGTACGGATCGCGCTGGCGAGCGCTTCACCATTCTCGCTGGACAGGGCTTCGTCCAGGCGGCTCAGCATGTCATCAAACCCCAGCTCGCCCCGGCGACGTTTTTCGCGCGCGACGGCCTGGCGGATCTCCGTCATGGCGCGGGTGATCATCAGATCATTGAGCGTTAATGGCTCCGCAAGCAACGCTTCAATCGCCACAAACAGGGGATGCTCAGGCACAATACCGTCGGCTTTGGTTCGCTCGGTCAAAAAGCGCTGCGAAAATTTTTCCAGTGCGTCCGGAAGCTGGTAACCCCGCGTCTCCTCATGGGCCCAGGCGCTGATCTTTTCGATCCACTTCCCCTGGTTCCCACGGTTGAACTTGCGTCTGTCGATGCCTGAGTTTTCGATGATTGCATCAATTTCACCAACCGACTCATTCCACTTCTGCTTAAGCGCGGTAATTTTGGCGACGATCTTTTCATGGCGCGAGGCCAGCGTTTCATCGGCAGGCGGAGGAGATTTAATGACCGGCGCTTCGCCTTGCAGGTAACGGTCGATGGCGCGAAGAAGCTCTTCCGGACCTTTCCACAGGGCGTGAACCGCTTCAGCAATGTCGCGCTGCAACGGATAACAGTGACGACGCCAGAAATCCGCACAGGCCTGATAGCGAAGCTCGGATTCATCTTCAATAAGCTGCTGCTCAAAGAGCATGCCGGATTCAAACGCATTCAGGCTCAGCATGCGCTGACAAAAACCGTGAATGGTGAAGACGGACGCTTCATCCATTTGCCGTTCGGCCAGCAGCAGCCATTGCGCAGCCTGTTGCTTATCCGCAATCTCGTCCAGCAGGCTCGCGTAGAGGGGGTTATCCGTCGTCTGACGCAGACAGGCGATGCGCAGCTCATGAATGTTGCTGCGAATACGGCCACGCAGCTCGGCAGTGGCCGCTTCGGTGAAGGTTACCACCAGCAGCTCTTCCACGCTTAACGGGCGCGAAAAAGCGGCGTTGCCGCCGAGCCCCAACAGCAGACGCAGATAGAGCGCGGCGATGGTATAGGTTTTTCCCGTTCCCGCTGAGGCTTCAATCAGTCGCTCACCCTGTAGAGGTAAACTTAGGGGATCAAGCGGCTCAGCGGTATGGGTCATTCTTTCTTACTCCAGGGCATAGTTTGTTGCAGCGCGCTGACGCTATTCCAGACGGTCCACTCTTTTGATTTTACGTAGTCCGTTTTCCCGTTCTGGCTGCCAGAAACCTGAGACAGGATGGCCATACCCTGCGGTTTTACTACCGCCTGATGGAAGAAATCGGCAACTTTTTGTGGCGTCAGCTGTTTTATTTCGGCCACTATTTTATCACGCGAATCAAATTTCATATTACCGCGATCAAAATCTTTGCTCAGCTGCGAGGCCTCTTCACCCAGCGTCTGCGGCGGTTGCATCACCTGAGCGATAACCGCCTGCTGGATCTGGGCAAACTCTTCCGGCTTCATGGCGCGCAGTTTTGCTTCCGCCTGCGGGAAGAATGCCTGATAACGTTGCCACAGGTAAGCGGGTTGCTTGTCGCTGCTTTGCAGAAGGAAGCCCAACCCCCACTGACGGCCCACATTCATCGAGAAAGCGAATACCGCATAACCCAGCTGCTCTTCGGTGCGCAGCTGGTTGTAAAACCACGGCTGAATAATTTGACCGAGCACCGCACTCTGGGCAGAGCTGGTAAATTCGTCATATCCGACAGGGACAAACACCGCGGCCAGCGCGGAATCCGTGCTGCTTCCGGCTTTTTCGAAGATCGCATTCTGCTTTTTCTCTACCAGCACATCCTGGTTACGGCACCACTCATCGCCTTTTGAACCCAGTTGCGTACGCACGTTTTGTGCCAGCGTTTTAGCCTGATCTTCGCTCATGTTCCCTACAACCAGGAACTCCGGACGAGTATTGGTTTTCAGCGAATCACGGTAAGCCAGCACCTCTTTTAAGGTGACTGAGGGCAATAACGCGCGGCGATCTTCGCGCTGGAAATAAGGAATTTGGGACAACATCTGTGCTGGCATAATCGCCTGATCGTAGGCTTTACCCTTCTCGGCAGAATCCATCATCTGGGCATACCAGGACTTAGCCTGCTCGAGCTGTTCTTCCGTAGGCGTATAGCTGAAATAACCGTCCAGCAGCGCCTGGAACAGCTGCGGCAAACGCTGGGTATAGCCGTTGGCATTCACCATCAGGCCGTTATTGGCATTGGTGGAGAAACTGATACCGCCAACGGCAGCCTGGTTGCTGAGCTGATCGAGGGCAATACCGGCCAGATAATCGTTAAGCGCAAACAGCACCTGGTTTCTGGCGCTGTCCATTGCTTTAGGATTACGCAGCACTACGCTGACATCCGCTTTTGGCTCGTCGCCGAAATAGCGGCTTGGGGTGTAGACCACGCGCAGCGTCGGCTCATCAACAATCAGCTCCGGATGCGGATAGGCCTTTGCGGGTTTGATCAGCGAGAAATCGTCCGGGATGTAGGGGTTAAGCTCCGGTAACTTCAGCGCAATTTCCCCCGCCTTTTTCTGCCAGCCCGCGAAGGTCTGTTCGCTGATTTTTTCAACCTGATACGGGGCATCAACGAAGTAGGCCATTTTGTTATGCGGTTCGTTCGGGCTGATATACCAGACGCGGGCATTCTGCGGAGTCATCATCGCCAGACGCGCTTTGAGCGCCCCGGCGTCATACTGATCGGCAATATTTACCGCATCCAGCGTATGTTCCACCGGCACGCGGATCATGGTATCTGCCAGCCACTCGACGTAGTCCATATCACGCGTAATAGAGGGATAGCGGAAATCGAGATCCAGCACGTGCGCCAGCTCGTCGAAGTAGCGTTTATCGACGCCTTTGTCGCGCAGCAGAGAGAGATAACTGAAAATGGCCGCAACGACGTCGTCACGGTGAGCCAGCCCTTTATCGGTCAGCGTCGCGGAGATGGCCAGCACGCCGCTATTCCCGTTTACGACGGGATCGGAGTCAGCGCGAATACCTTCCACCAGCCCCTGCTTTTGCAGCCAGTCGGAGAGCGTACCCGGGCTGCGGTTACCGATAAGATAAGTCACCAGCTCGTCGGTTTTGCTGCGGAACTGCGCCGTGTTGTTATCAATACGGAATTCAACGCGTAACACCTTGCGCGGCAAGGCCGGCACATAGTGAATAACAATGCCTTTTTGCGCGTCCGTGACAACCGGCACGTTAATCTGCGGCAGATCGATATTTTTATTTGGCACCCTGCCATAGGTCTGCGCAGCCATGTTTGCCAGCGTCGGCAACGGTTTATTGCTGTAAATAACCGCTTTCATCAGATTGGCGGAATAGTATTTTTCACGAAACGCATGCAGCGCATCGAGCACCGGGCTACCCGGCTTGTCGCTCAGCGTTTCAAGGTTGCCGCCTGAGAAGCGCGAACCCGGATGCGCCGGATTGATGGTTTCAGCGCTAACCTGCGCCATGCGCATACCGTCTCGCGTGCGCGCCATCGTCAGTTCGGCGTTTACGGCGTTGCGTTCCCGGTCAGCATATTTTTTATCCAGCAGCGGTGCGGCGATGGCATCCGCCAGACGGTCCACCGCCCCGTCAAGCGCATCATTTTCCACTTCCAGGTAAAACGCGGTACGATACGGCGCAGTGCTGGCGTTGTGGCTGCCACCATGCATTTTCAGAAATTCGGACAGGCTGTCAGGCTGTGGGTATTTTTTAGACCCCATCAGCGTCATGTGCTCAAGGTAGTGCGCCAGTCCCGGATGGTCATCAGGATCTTCCAGCGATCCGACCGGCACAACCAGTGCGGAGAGCGATTTAACCGCCTGAGGATCGGAAACCAGCAGCACGGTCATCCCGTTATCAAGACGAATCGCCTGATACTGACGGGTGTCCTTATCGCTCTTACGGATTGTTTCCTGGACAGGTTGCCAACCGGAATCGGCCTGAGTGACGGGAGCCCAAAGGGCGATAAACAAAACAAACGCTTTGAACAAGGTGCTGCCTGGCATTACGACCTCTTTATCACGGCTACATCATTAACAACGTGCGTGCTGGACACGCCAGCATCTCTTTCTTTGGGTACATCAGTCCGTGATAAGAGGTGCATCATAAATGAACACCCCGTACTGTGCAATTTTTATACAGCACTCAGGACTGCTTAAATTTGAACAACGGTAACAGGTAGCGTTGCGCCTCTTCCGTGATAATGTCGAAATATTCTGGCTCCAGCGTTCGCCATAAACGTTGATACCAGACATCGTCGCCCTCGCCACGTACCATCATGTTCCCTTCGTAGGCCTGCAAAAACTTGCTGCGCGCTTTCTGGAGCGAAGCCTCATCCGTTAACATGGCATCATTCTGCGCGTCGTAACAGGCTTTTATCCATGCCCCCCCACTTTCAGGCAGCAGAAGCAGAGGCTTGTTCATGCCCTGACGATAACCTTCAATATAAAGCGACAGATTCGTCAACGCCTGCTCAGGCTCCATCGGCGGGAAGCGCCACTCGCCGTCCTTACGTACAAACAACCGGCTTTCGCCTTCGTGACCACTCGCACTGTAGACAAGATGTTCGAGCCAGAGTTGCAGGCCATGTGAAACGCTGAGCATAGATGGGCGCCAGCGTAGCAGCCCGTCAGACTGCACGTGCGTGAGCCAGCCGCTGAGGTGCATACCGTTACAATCGAGATCAATTTCAATGCTGCTCGCCGGTTGCCGACACGCGATAACCCGGTCAGCAAGCGCTTGCATCTCCTCACACTGGGCATCCCAGACGATTTCGCCGAACGCACCATACGGCAGTAATCCCGACGCCCTGTAACGTCGGAACAGTTTACTGGCGTCTTCTTCGTCAACCAGCGCATTCAAAAGCTGGGAATTAAGCTTAAAACGCTCCAGTCCATCAAGAATAAACGGTTCCGCATCAGGGATTTCGCTCTCTTCCGAGCGGAAGTTCACCTGCAAGCGTTGCTGGAAAAAAGCCCGAACCGGATGGGCCCAAAAGCGCTGCAGCTGCTCAAACGTAAGGGTGTCTATGGCGCGCGGTTCGAGCGCCTGAATGAAATCGGTTTGCGGTGTGCCCGCGTTCTTCGCAGCGGGAAGCCACTCGCGGGCGTAGCTTTGCAGTTCATCAGGAACGTAATTGACAGGATCAAACGGCATACGGCTATGGTGACAGGTAATATGCGCTTTCACCCGACGTTCGCTTTCGTCGCAGTTACAGGCCTCATCGCCCGGCAGATAGTGACTCTGCCCGATGTAGTCCACCAGCTCCTGCACCAGCACGGACGGGAAACGCTCGCTGTTGTCCTGAATTGAACGGCCGATATAGCTGATATAAAGCCTGCTTTGCGCAGACATCAGCGCCTCAAGGAAGAGATAACGGTCATCATCGCGGCGGCTGCGGTCGCCCCGCTTCGGCTGTGCGCTCATGAGATCAAAGCCCAAGGGTGGCAGCGCACGTGGATAAATACCGTCGTTCATGCCAAGCAGACAGACTACTTTGAACGGGATTGAACGCATCGGCATCAGGGTGCAGATATTCACCGGCCCAGCAAGGAAG
Organism: Enterobacter cloacae complex sp. P29RS; assembly: GCF_014893445.1. Classification (NCBI taxonomy): domain Bacteria; kingdom Pseudomonadati; phylum Pseudomonadota; class Gammaproteobacteria; order Enterobacterales; family Enterobacteriaceae; genus Enterobacter; species Enterobacter cloacae complex sp. P29RS. Next base: position 240,421 of record NZ_JADBPZ010000002.1, read on the forward strand.
CGCTGGCTGATGCGCTCCTGATCGAGACGTTGCGTCAGCTCATCACGCAGAAGCGAAAGGGGAACCGCCTCGTGATAGTGCGAATTAACCCCCTCATCAACGATGGCCTGCCACTGCTTCTCGATAAGCGCCATGGCGGCTTCCGTTTCGCTGTCCGGCAGGAAGAAGTCATTTAGCATTTCGCGGCAAATCGGCAGCCACTCTTCGAGTGGACGGGGCTGCATCAATGCACGGCGCCAGCGGTTGAGCTGCATCAGCAGCGAGGCTAAGTGACCAACCAGTTCCGCAATTAACCCACTGGACTCATCGTACGGCAGCACGTCATTCCATTCGCCGTGGATGCTCTCCATCGCATACCCCAGCAGCATACGCGTCAGGCCAAACTGCCAGGTATGCTGGCCAGTCGCGGGCAGCTCAAACTCCTGGACGTTATCATCGTCGATTCCCCAGCGGACGCCGGATTCGTTGACCCACTGGCGCAGGTAGCGCAAGCCCTCTTCGTTAATGCTGAAGCGTGCGGCCAGAACAGGCACATCCAGTAATGCCAGCACATCCTCAGAGATAAACCGGCTATCAGGCAGCGAAAGCAGGCTGATAAAGGCCTGTAGCGCCGGGTGTGACTGACGAGCACGGCGGTCAGAGATCGCGTAGGGAAGATAGCGGTCGCCCGTTGCGCTGCCAAATACAGCCTGAATAAACGGGCTGTAGCTGTCGATATCCGCCACCATCACCACGATATCGCGGGGTGTCAGGGTTGGGTCGTCCTGCAACATGGCCAACAGGCGGTCATGAAGAATTTCAACTTCACGCTGTGGGCTGTGGCAAACGTGGATCGCGATACTGCGATCGTCAGGATCCAGTTTTCGCTTCTTATCGCTTCGCGCAAACTCCTCGGCAGTGATCCCGGCCACGGCACGGTTTTCTAAATCCAGAATATCAAGCTGAATATTGTGCAGCAGGCTGTCCGGCGTAATATCCGCAAACGCGTCCACGTCCCCCTCTCCCGAGGAGGTGATATCTGAAAGCAGATAAATATAGTCGCGCCCTAGCTTGCCCCACGAGGCAAGTAGCGGGTTCGGCAGGTTCTGAATCCCCTCTTCATCGAAAAGCTGCGCCGCGTTTTCACTGTCTTTAAACAGCGGCACGGCGCGTTCCTCAAAGAGGCGTTTACGCTGGCGGGTGACCAGCCGTGAAAGCCAGCGCGGATCCTGAATATCTCCCCAATAGTGCCGACATGGGTTGGTAAAGAGGATATGGATATCAATGTGCTTACCGAGCGCTTTTAGCGCGTTCAGGTAGACAGGCGGCAACGCGGAGATACCGCAAATGAACACGCGTGACGGCAAACTGGCTGGCCGTTCTGCAGTGTTCTCGAGTATTGAGATAAAGCGATCGTACAAGTTAGCACGGTGCCATTTAGGCTGACCGAGCTGCCCGGTATGCTCGACCAGCGCTTTCCAGAGCGGCGCCTGCCAGATTTGCGCTTCCGGTAACCCATCGACTAATTCTCCCGCTTCCCAGCGAATCAGCCATTCTGCGCGGTAAACCAGATACTGGTCATAGAGGTCAGCAGTGCGTGAGGCCAGCTGAAAAAGTTTGCGCTTGTCGGTGTCGTCATTCAGATAGTGGCGCAGCATGGCGAACTCATCATGCGCCAGCATGTCCGGCAGCAGCGTCATCAGTTTCCAGGCCATGCTTTGTTTGTTGAAGGCACTCTGCTCAGGAATATCCGGCAGGACGCGTACAAACATCTCCCAGATAAAGCTCGCGGGCAGCGGAAAATCGATATTCGCCGCAATGCCAAACTTCTGCGAAAGGGACATTTGTAGCCACTGCGCCATACCGGTGCTCTGCACCAGCACCATTTCTGGCTCAAATGGATCGTCAAGACGCTCTTGCTCAACGATATACTCCATCAGTGCTTCCAGCACATCCAGACGATTTGAGTGGTAAACCCTTAGCATAAACGCTCCCGACTAGCGGCTAACCGGGCAATGCAGACGCGTCAACGCGCCCTGCCGCCCCAGAGGAGAAATAAGTGTGACCGTGATGCTGACACATCCGGACTGTGTTGTCTGCCCCCGACTGACCTGCCAGCCCGGCGGGAGCGTTAATGTTGAGATCTGCGACTGATTCCACGCATGATGCCATAGCTGGCGATACTGGCTAAGCGCCGCATACCGGGCTGCCAGCGCGCGATGATATCCGGATAACGCCGTCACAACTACAACCAGCAACATCATTGCCAGCAAAACCTCAACCATGCTAAATCCTTTTTGTCTGCTCAGGGTAACTGACATAGCGCACTTTCCTTAAGGGGGCAGAAGTCGCTCCAGCCGTGGGCAGAAAAGCGTATTTGTCCTTCCGCGATATCCCCGCCTCGCCATAGCAACAGATCGTCATTTCCGGCAATAAGCAAAACACGCTCCCCAAACAGCCTTACACAGACCCTCAGACCTTGTGTCAGTTTGCACTGAACCTCTGGCTGTAAAGCCCAGTCCTGAACGCGTCCCCACTCCAGTGCAGATTGCAAGGCAGCCTGCTGGCGAATAGACAAACTCTCGCCATTCACCAACGTACTAAAGGTTTGCAACTGCTGGTTTAATCCGGTGAGGATCAGCGTGCCGAGCACCAGCAATAGCAGGACCAGCGCCAGCGATGACATGCCCCGCTGACGATTCACAGATTAAACCCCGTTACGGTGTGGCGAGCCGAAAAGGGTGCGGTCAGTTCACCTTTGCGGCGGGCACGCAGCTCGACATTGATTACCGGTGCAAAACCAGCACGATCGGTTTTAGTGACCATAAACTGCTCTATCAGGACCCGATCCGGGTCAGTGAGCTTATCCCATCCCTTACCTTCACAGGATGTCGCGCCCCGCAGCGTTTCGAGCGTTCCGGACTCAAGCCGGAATCCCGTGCTGTCATTTTCTGACGCGGTGCTATCCCACTGGCCGTTGCTGTTTGCATCCCATTGCACAATTGCACATCGCCCTTGCCTGCCGATGATCACCCCCTGCCCCTGGCAATGCCCTGCACAGTATCCTGCTCGCTGGAGCTGTTTACCCATCGCAAGCAGGCGTTGCCACACCTCATCTTCCAGCTCCCGTTGCCCGGATTGCAGTAAAACACCCCGCTGTAGCCCCGGTAAAAAACGTGACGTGCTGAGTAACAGAATACTGCTTATCGTCATCGCAATCAGGACCTCCAGCAGGGAAAACCCTTTTTGTTTTACTGGCATAGACTTTCTCCTGCGGCATTACACAGCCTGATACGTCCGCCATTTGAGACAATAACCCACCACGCACCGGCGCGGCTCTGCACGCGAATATGTCCGGCCCATGCGGTATCCCTTAAGCCGTAAAATCCCAGCGCAGGCGTTACGTCGCTCAGCGTGACCTCCGGCCATAACGGTTTCATCACGAACGGGCCGCCGCTGTCGCAGCCCGGGACCACAGCGCTGACAAGGCAGGCCTGATTCCCGTCAGCATGAAGCGCGATCCTGTGCTCGCTGTTGTGACGATTTGCGTCGTTTCGTAAGAACGCCAGGTAATCCCGCACCTGACAGGCTGTCTGCCAGAGCCGCTGCCGCTGTTGCCAGCTGTCCCAGCCATAAAGACCCGTCGCGCTGAGGATCACAACCAGCGAGATGGCGAAAAGGGTTTCGATAAGCGTAAAGCCATGTTCGTTTTTCATGGCGGAAGTGTGGCGGAATGGCAGAAAAGGCGCGAGCGTTAAACCAGAACATTACGAGCCGCTTTCCGGAGATTTTCACCCGTTGCAACGCGTTACATCGTCTCTGGAAACAGGCTCGAAGAACAAAACGAGCGCGAAAAAAAACCGGCGCTAAAGAGCACCGGTTGTGTCAGGATTCGCCGTATCAGATGGCGACAGGGGCTTTGATGCCAGGATGCGGGTCGTAGCCTTCAATCTCGAAGTCATCAAAACGGTAATCGAAGATCGAGTCCGGTTTGCGTTTGATCACAAGCTTCGGCAATGCACGCGGTTCGCGCGTCAGCTGGAGATGCGTCTGTTCCATATGATTGCTGTAGAGGTGGGTATCACCGCCCGTCCAGACAAAATCGCCCACTTCAAGATCGCACTGCTGCGCCATCATGTGCACTAACAGCGCGTAGCTGGCGATGTTAAACGGCAGGCCGAGGAACACGTCGCAGGAGCGTTGATACAGCTGGCAGGAGAGTTTGCCGTCCGCCACGTAGAACTGGAAAAACGCGTGGCAAGGCGCCAGCGCCATTTTATCCAGTTCACCCACGTTCCAGGCAGAAACAATGATACGGCGCGAGTCCGGGTCATTTTTCAGCTGGTTCATGACGGTCGTGATCTGGTCGATATGGCGGCCGTCCGGGGTAGGCCACGCGCGCCATTGCTTGCCGTAAACCGGCCCCAGGTCTCCGTTCTCATCTGCCCACTCGTCCCAGATGGAGACATTGTTTTCATGCAGATAAGCAACGTTGGTATCGCCTTGCAGGAACCAGAGCAGTTCATGAATGATCGAGCGCAGATGGCAGCGCTTCGTCGTCACCAGAGGGAAGCCTTCTTGCAGATTGAAGCGCATCTGGTGGCCAAAAATGGAGAGCGTACCGGTGCCGGTGCGGTCGTTTTTCGGCGTGCCCTCGTCGAGCACTTTTTTCATCAATTCAAGATACTGTTTCATGATTCCTCAGGAAAGTTGTTGCTGTGGACGACGACGATACGCCCAAATCATCATAATGGCACCCGCGACAATCATCGGAATGGAGAGGATCTGCCCCATGCTGATGTACTGTACCCACTCGCCGGTAAACTGTGCATCCGGCTGGCGGAAGAACTCGACGATGATACGAAACGCGCCGTAGCCAATCAGGAACAGACCAGATACTGCCCCCATTGGGCGCGGTTTGCGGATATACAGATTCAGGATGATAAACAGCACCACACCTTCCAGCGCCAGCTCATAAAGCTGAGACATATGACGCGGCAGAACGCCGTAGGTATCGAAAATGGACTGCCACTCAGGATGCGAAGGCAGCAGCGCGATATCCTCTGCGCGGGAGCCCGGGAACAGCATGGTAAACGGCACGCTCGGATCGACACGCCCCCAGAGTTCACCGTTGATGAAGTTGCCCAGACGCCCTGCACCCAGCCCAAACGGGATTAATGGCGCAATAAAATCAGCCACCTGGAAGAAGTTACGTTTGGTGCGTTTGGCGAAGATCACCATCACGAGGATCACACCAATCAGTCCGCCGTGGAAGGACATGCCGCCGTCCCAGACGCGGAACAGATAGAGCGGGTCGTTCAGGAATACCGGGAAGTTGTAGAACAGGACATAGCCGATGCGCCCGCCCAGGAATACGCCAAGAAAGCCAGCATAAAGCAGGTTTTCCACTTCGTTCTTCGTCCAGCCGCTGCCCGGACGACTGGCGCGACGACCAGCAAGCCACATGGCAAAGACGAAGCCCACCAGGTACATCAGTCCGTACCAGTGAAGCGCTACAGGTCCTATTGAGAAAATAACCGGATCGAATTCCGGAAAATGCAGATAACCACTGTTCATCTGTCACCACAAGATGTTGTTATTCCGCTGAAAGTGGACAGCGGCTGAATTGCATTCCCGCCGTTGGCAGGTGCTCCAAAGTTGCGAATCATAGCATAAGGCAGGCGCGGAGGATGCGCCTGAGATGTAAAAGATGTGTATAGGGTTTTATGCGCGCTGTTCCCCCTCACCCCATTCCTCTTCCTCAAGGGAGAGGGGGTCGTCCGAGCAGTCATTATTTTGTGGGGATCAGCGGCCGCCGCGGATCAAACCGCCCATGCCGCGTCGCTCCATAAACGCCGCCACCTGATGGCGCACTTCGGCTGCCAGCTGTGCTTCCAGGCTACGCGCGGCCAGCTCATGCGCCTCATCTTGTTCGATGTGACGTAACAGGTATTTCACGCGCGCAACGGAACGTCCGTTCATTGACAGGTGACGGAAACCGAGGCCAATCAGGATCGCCACGCACATCGGATCGCCGGCCATTTCACCGCACAGGCGCAGGTCGATATTATGCTGCTCGGCTTCGCGGGCGATCATCGCCAGGGCACGAAGCATCGCCGGATGCAGGCTGTCGTAGATACTGGCCACGCGGGTATTGTTGCGATCGACCGCCAGAATGTATTGCGTTAAGTCGTTGGTGCCAACGGAGATAAAATCAACGCGGGTCGCCAGCTGCGGCAACATAAAGACCATCGAAGGCACTTCCAGCATCACGCCAATACGGGGTTTAGGGATCGCGTAGCCGATCATCTCTTCCACTTCGCGCCCTGCACGTTCAATCAACCGCCGCGCTTCGTCGATCTCGTCAATACTGGTGACCATCGGCAGCAAAATGCTGAGATTCCCCGTGGCCGCGTTGGCACGCAGCATCGCACGAACCTGGATAAGGAAAATTTCCGGCTGATCGAGGGTAATGCGGATCCCACGCCAGCCGAGGCAGGGATTCTCTTCACTGATGGGCATATAGGGCAGTTGCTTATCCGCGCCGACGTCGAGGGTGCGCAACGTGACGGGTTTGTCGTTAAACATCTGCAACATGCCCTGATACTGCGCAACCTGCTCCTCTTCTGACGGGAAGCCGCTTTGCAGCATGAACGGTATTTCGGTGCGGTAGAGACCAATGCCATCGATGCGGCTGCCGAGCTTCTCTTCATGCTCGGGGCTTAATCCCGCGTTGAGCATCACCTTTACCCGCTCACCGCTCTTGAGCTGCGCGGGCAGGTTGACATCATCTTCCGCCAGCTTGCTTAATTCATTCTCTTCGCTGATAAGACGCTGGTACTCCTGAAGGAGAACCGGCTCAGGATCCACCAGCAACTCACCGCGATATCCGTCCACCACCAGCGTGCGGCGATGCAGTACGGAGGGCTGAATATCCGCCCCCATCACGGTCGGAATACCGAGCGCACGCACCATAATGGCGGCATGAGAGTTAGCTGCGCCATCGCGCACCACCACGCCCGCCAGCCTGTCCTGCGGTAATTCCGCCAGTGTCGTCGCCGAGAGTTCATCGGCCACCAGCACAAACCGGTTCGGCCAGGCATTCGCCCCCTGAATAGTATCATCGAGGTGGAACAGCAGACGTTGCCCAAGCGCGCGTAAATCGCCGGCGCGCTCTTTCAGATAGCCGTCAGTCAGTACCGCAAACTGCTCGGCAAATTTTTCAATGACCTTTTTAACCGCCCACTCTGCCACCGACCCCTTATCGACCTCGGCAAATAACTCACGACGCAAACGCGCATCGGAAAGCAGGTGTGAGTAGAGATCGAAAATGGCCGCCGTCTCTTTTTGCGCGCCAGCGGCAAAGCGTTTGCTGTAGCGACGAAACTCATTCGCCGCCTCTTCCAGCGCAGCGGTGAGCCGTTCGCGCTCAAGCGCCTCATCCAGCGTAGAGGCTTCGTAGACCTGCTCCATCAGCGGGAGCGTGGCATCCATCCAGCCTTCGGCTATAGCGACCCCCGGCGAGGCCGGAAGCGCGCGAATACGCGTATGACGATACTGACCAAAAAGAGCTGTCAGTTGGGACTGAGAGAGGATCGCCGCCATCTGCGTTGCCAGCGTGACGAGGAAGGACTCCTCGCTTTCATCGTACTGGCGCAGCTCGCGCTGCTGAACAACAAGCACGCCAAGCAGCTGGCGGCGCTGAATAATCGGTACGCCAAGAAACGCGCGGAAACGCTCTTCTTTGACGGAAGGGATATATTTGAAGCTGGGGTGTTTTTGCGCATCGGCAAGGTTGATTGGCTCCGCCAGTCGCCCGACCAGGCCAACAATACCTTCATCAAACGCGAGCGTGACGGTACGTCCCCGTGGTTTTTTTAATCCGCGGGTTGCCATAAGGTAGTAGCAACGTCGGTCATGGTCGGCCAGGTAGACCGAACAGACCTCGGTTTCCATCGCAAGACAGATGTCCGTCACCAGAATATTCAGCGCCTCGTTGAGGCGAGGCGCACTGGCGACCTTTTCAACTATTTCTCGCAAGCGGGTGAGCATGATTTGCGTAGCTTAACCTCTTTTACGTCGCCAGGCAGGTGCGCTCTGTGGCTTCGGAGTCGTCTCCTGAAGCTGCATCACGACACTTGCGAACTCTTTCATCACCCTACGGTATACATCGCGCTTGAATGACACGACCTGACGAACCGGATACCAGTAGCTTACCCAGCGCCAGCCATCAAACTCTGGCGTGCTGCTGGTTTGCATATTGATATCTGAATCGTTGCCCACCAACTGCAAAAGAAACCACTTCTGTTTCTGGCCGATACAAACCGGCTTTGTGTCCCAACGCACCAAACGTTTCGGTAACTTGTAACGCAACCAGTTGCGGGTCGAAGCCAGGATGCGAACATCTTTTCGGCTTAAACCAACCTCTTCAAACAGCTCCCGGTACATCGCTTGTTCTGGGGACTCTCCAGGATTGATCCCGCCTTGCGGGAACTGCCAGGAGTGCTGACCATATCGCCGGGCCCACATCACCTGGCCCTGACGATTACAAATTACTATTCCTACGTTTGGGCGGTAGCCATCGTCATCAATCACCGGACTACCCCAAACTAAATCTGATATATGAATGATTGTTTCACACTACAGGGAGGCGGTAAACCACTCTCTTACAGGCCTGCAACCTAATAACATTTGAATAACTCACAATTTTGTGAGGAGTTATAAACAGATGAGGGCGACTGAGACCATTTTTATTCACCTTTTCTGTGGATATAGTTGTGAAGAAGTATGGAATTACCGATGAACAACCTTGTGGCCCGGCGAATCGGCAATTTTCATCACTTAAAATAAATCATTTAAATTCATATAGTTAAACGTAAATTTAGGGTATCAAAGGCGATTAACGTGACGATCGTCACATCAAAGATCTTCCTGGTGATGAAAGATCGAACAGCGTCGGTTTTATCCACAGATTGTGCCAATAAGTTAGGCACAATTTGTGTGAAAATTCGATTTTCATCGCACGTCAAGGCTGTAAATTGAAACAGTAGTGGCGGTTATTCGCAGTTATCCCATTTTTCTGTGGATAACATGGTGTAAGATCCTGTTTATTGTCAGTGACCAGAATTGCACAACCTGTTTTTTAGCCATGGCGCGACGGGATACATTTCTAAAAAACATAATATAAATCATCCACATGGAATATGTACTCAGAAAAAAGTAAACTCTATCCACAAGGGATAAAATATCAGTTCATTTTTTAACCAAAAGGTTGTCAGCATGCATTCTCTCGCCCCACTGCTCTCTCCTCCCGTCAGTGAAGCCCAGTTGCTCCAGCAGGCACAACGTCTGGCAGGCTATGCACTGGGCGAGCTGGCCGTGATGGCGGGGTTGACGATACCCAACGATCTGAAGCGCGATAAAGGCTGGATCGGCGTGTTGCTTGAACGTTGGCTGGGCGCAAGCGCGGGCAGTAAACCCGAGCAAGATTTTGCGGCGCTGGGGGTGGAACTGAAGACGATCCCCATTGATAGCCTGGGGCGGCCACTGGAAACTACCTTTGTCTGCGTTGCGCCGCTAACGGGTAATAGCGGAGTGACATGGGAAACCAGCCACGTCAGGCATAAGCTGAAGCGGGTGTTGTGGGTACCCGTTGAGGGTGACAGGCAGATCCCGCTGGCAGAGCGTCGCGTTGGCGCCCCGCTGCTCTGGAGCCCGGATGAAGAAGAAGAGAGACAGCTTTCCCAGGACTGGGAAGAGCTGATGGACATGATTGTGCTGGGACAGGTTGAGCAGATCACCGCCCGGCATGGCGAAGTGCTGCAACTCCGTCCCAAAGCCGCCAACAGCAAAGCGCTCACTGAAGCGGTAGGTGCACAGGGCGAACCGATCCTGACGCTGCCGCGCGGCTTCTATCTTAAAAAGAATTTCACCGGTGCACTGCTTGCACGACACTTCCTGTTGAAAACATAGTTTTTTACCAATTTTGCGCTCCGGCTAACATAATCTCCTCCTTTTTAAGATTTCCCCCCTTTCACCTGTCGTAATATCAGGTTATTACTACACTATGATTTGATACGAGCCAGGTGAGGATGAGAACGATGAAAAAATGGGCAGTAATTATCTCAGCAGTCGGTTTAGCGTTTGCGGTATCGGGTTGGAGCAGCGACTATGTCATGTCAACGAAAGATGGTCGTATGATCCTGACCGATGGCAAACCCGAAGTCGACGACGATACCGGTCTGGTGAGTTACCGCGATCGCGAAGGCAATCAAATGCAAATTAATCGCGACGAAGTCTCCCAGATCATCGAGCGTTAAACAGATAAAGGTCAGTAGCTTGCTGGCCTTTTTGAATTTTTCCTTCCCCTTTTGCCTTCCCTCTGCCATGTTTATATTCCTTTGTCGGGAGGTTCCTGACGCGGTCTGTATGTCTAAAAAAGGAAACCGGCTATGCATTATCACCGTATCCCCCATAGCGCTCTGGAGATCAGCCAGCTGGGGTTAGGCACCATGACATTTGGTGAACAAAACAGCGAAGCCGATGCCCATGCACAACTCGATTACGCCGTCAGCCAGGGCATTAACCTGATTGACGTGGCGGAGATGTACCCAGTTCCTCCCCGCCCGGAAACTCAAGGTCTTACCGAAACGTATGTCGGCAACTGGCTGGCGAAACGCGGCAATCGCGAAAAGCTGGTCATCGCTTCTAAGGTTAGCGGCCCTTCCCGTAATAACGATGCCGGGATCCGCCCTAACCAGATCCTCGATCGCAAGAATATCCGTGCTGCACTGGATGCCAGCCTCAAGCGCCTGCAAACCGACTATCTCGATCTTTATCAGGTGCACTGGCCGCAGCGTCCGACGAACTGCTTCGGTAAGCTTGGCTACACCTGGAACGAGAGTGCTCCGGCCGTCACCCTGCTGGAAACGCTGGAAGCGCTCACGGAGTGCCAGCGGGCGGGTAAGATCCGCTACATTGGCGTTTCCAACGAGACGGCGTTTGGCGTGATGCGCTATCTGCATCTGGCCGATAAACACGACCTGCCGCGCATCGTGACCATTCAGAACCCGTACAGCCTGCTGAACCGCAGTTATGAAGTGGGTCTGGCGGAGGTGACGCAGTACGAAGAGGTGGAACTGCTCGCCTACTCTTGCCTGGGCTTCGGTACCCTGACGGGCAAATACCTGAACGGCGCGAAACCGGCTGGTGCGCGTAACACGCTTTTCAGCCGCTTCACCCGCTATAGCGGCGAGCAGACGCAAAAAGCCGTTGCGGCCTACGTGGATATCGCGAAACGCCACGGACTCGATCCGGCGCAGATGGCGCTGGCCTTCGTGCGTCGTCAGCCGTTTGTGGCGAGTACCCTGCTCGGCGCAACGACGATGGATCAGTTGAAAACCAATATTGAGAGTTTCCATCTGAACCTGAGTGAAGAGGTATTAGCGGAGATTGAAGCGGTGCATCAGGTTTATACTTACCCGGCACCTTAAGTTGACGATTTGCCCGGTGGCGGCGTTGCCTTACCGGGCCTACAAAATCCGCCAACATCACGAAACGTAGGCCGGGTCAGGCGGAGCCGCCACCCGGCAAAGATATCACCGCCGACGCTGCCAGACCCACAGCCCGGTAATCGCCAGCGCAAACAGTGCGCCAAACCCCACCCCGATTGCCACAACCGGCGCACCTGCTTTTACCGCCAGCGAGTAAATCCCCAGCATCAGCAGCATCGCCATGTTTTCGCCAAGGTTTTGCACCGCAATGGCGTTGCCAGCCCCGACGGTCTGCTTGCCGCGCTCCTGCAAAAGCGCGTTGAGCGGTACCACAAAGAAACCGCCTAATACGCCGATCAGTAACAACAGGGCATAGGCAGGCAATATGGCATGTTGCAGGGAGAAGAACAGAACGCCGACGCCGATCAGGATCCCCGCAGGCATGCAGCGCGCAACGGTTTCAAGCGTTACCAGTTTGGCCGCAGCCCCGGCCCCGACCACAATCCCGACGGCGACCATGGCATTCAGGTAGGTCGGCGTGGCGTTGTCTGTTATACCCAGCGCCACCGGCACCCACAGCACCAGCAGGAAACGCAGCGTAACGCCGGCCCCCCAGAACATGCTGGTGCCCATCAGCGAGAAGCGTGTTTCACCGTTACGCCACAGTACGCGGCAGGCGTTGAAGAAGCTGCCGGTCATTGGCCCGAAGCGCCAGGATTGTCCCGGACGCGCCACGGCCAGTTTGGGGATAAACAGGTTGGCGATCACCGCGCCACCGTACATCAGGGCACAGATGCCAAGCGCGGCGAGTACATGCCAGTCTGCCAGCACGCCGCCCGCCACCGAACCCAGCAGAATCGCCGCAATGGTGGAGGACTCCATCAGGCCGTTGGCCTTCACCAGCTTATCGCCGGTGGTGAGCTCACCCAGAATGCCGTACTTCGCCGGGGAGTAAGCTGCCGCGCCAATGCCTACCAGCGTGTAGCCAACAAACGGGTTGATACCAAAGCAGATGCTTGCCGCGCCCAGAAGCTTAAGACTGTTGGCAAACATCATGACCCGACCTTTGGGGAAGCTGTCCGCCACCTGGCCAACAAACGGCGCAAATACAATGTAAGCACCCACAAACACCATCTGTAGGATCGGCTGGCTCCAGTCGGGATAAAACTCAGCTTTCAGCAACGCCAGCGTAGCAAACAGCAACGCGTTATCGCCGAACGCGGAAAGAAACTGGGCGGCGATAACCGCCATCATGCCTTTCGACCAGATTGAAGTGTTAGTGTGTACTGACTCACGCATTATGCTGTTCCGCCTCTTCAACCATGCCCTTCAGGGTCACAAAATCGGGTTTACCGCTGCCCAGCACCGGTAACTGTTTGAGGTAACGAATATCGCGGGGGACCGCCAGCTCGGGGATACCATGTTCGCGCGCATACCTGAGAAGCGCATCACGCTTCAGTTCACCGTCAGTAGTAAAGAGCACCAGCGCCTCACCTTTACTGGCATCACTTTTCACCACGGTCGCATGCATTTTCTCCGCCGAGACTGCGGTCGCCAGCGTCTCGACCATTTCAAGAGAGACCATTTCCCCGGCGATCTTGGCGAAGCGTTTTGCACGTCCCTGGATCTGCACGAAGCCCTGATTGTCGAAGCGCACGATATCGCCCGTGTCGTACCAGCCCGTTTCAACCTCGCCATTGACGTTCTCGGCCGTCGGCGCCTCAAGCACGCCCGGGTTTTCCACACGCAGATAGCCGTTCATGACGTTCGGCCCTTTCAGCTGAAGACGTCCGCCGTCTTCAATACCCGGTACCGCCAGCAGACGCGCGTCCAGCCCCGGCAGAATGCGGCCAACCGTTCCCGGTTTTGCCGCCATCGGAACGTTGATGGAGACCACCGGCGCGCACTCCGTCACGCCATAGCCTTCCAGAATCCGCAGGCCAAACTTGTCCTGCCAGATCTGGCGCGTACTGTCCTGGAGTTTTTCCGCCCCCGCCACCACGTAGCGCACGCGGAAGAAATCATACGGGTTGGCGAAGCGCGCGTAGTTTCCGAGGAAGGTGGACGTCCCGAACAGCACCGTGCAGTTACGGTCATAAACCAGCTCCGGCACAATGCGGTAGTGCAGCGGGCTTGGGTAGAGGAACACCTCGGCACCGGTCAGCAGCGGCGTAAAGAGACCCACGGTCAAACCAAATGAGTGGAACAGCGGCAGCGCCGACATAAAGCGATCGTTGGCGGTAAAGTCAGCGATGGTTTTAATCTGTTCGACGTTTGCCAGAATGCTTTTGTGGCTATGAACCACACCTTTCGGGTTGCCTTCAGAGCCGGAGGTAAAGAGGATAATGGCATCATCCTCCGGCTGCTGCTTAACCTGCGCCAGACGCGGCATCAGCAGGTGCGCGAAAATCCACAGCTTGTCGGCGGTCGTGACGTCTGCTTTCAGATCTTCCAGGAACACCCAGCGCACCTGCGTCAGCTGTTCCGGCAGGTGCCACAGCTTGCCTTTATCCAGGAACTGGCGGGAGGTAAAGATGGTGTTGATTTGTGCTGCGGTAATCGCGCTGGAGAGCCCTTTCACGCCCGCCGTGTAGTTCATCATCGCCGGAATGCGGCCCCGGGAGACGGCACCAAAGATCACCGCCGCGCTGATACCCGCGTTTGGCAGCATCAGGCCGATCTTTTCGCCCTGTTTGCTGTACTTTTCCAGGATACGCCCGACAAACAGCGTTTTGGTCAACAGCTTACGGTAGGTATCCGGCGTAAAGTTGATGTCTTCGATGCAGTTTTTCTTCGCACCGTAGCGATACTGCGCCGACAGCAACGATTCATACAGCGTTTCGCGCGGGCGAACGGCCATGCGCGCTTCCATCATAATCTGGTGCAGCATTTCCCCGGCGATTTTACGGCGGTCGCGCGCGCGCGGCGCCTCGGGCATCGGCAGTGACGTCGGCGGTAATATATGCATCGTAATTTTCGGGAACAGACGCTGCTTCACCAGCCCTTTCAGACGGCTGAAAAAGGTCAGCTCAGCCCCGTCGATGCGTAGCGGCACGACGGTGGCCTGAGACTTCGCCGCGACAAAACCGGCGCCGTCGTAAATTTTCATCAGGGAGCCCGTCACTGAAATCCGCCCTTCCGGGAAGATAACCACCGGACGCCCCTGCCCAATCAGACGCACCAGATGTTTAATCATCATCGGTTTGGTAGGGTCGAGCGGGACAAAATCAATCAGCGGCCTGAGCCAGCGCATGTACCATTTTTCACTGATGGAGCTGTACACCGCAAAGACGGGCCGCACGGGCAAAAACAGCGCCAGCAATACGCCATCAAGAAAAGAGACGTGATTCGGTGTGATAAGAACACGCTCGCCATAGAGTGCCTGCGTATCGCCAGTCACGCGAATGCGAAACAGGACACGAAACAGTGTGCGGAAGAACCCAAAAAGCATTTCAACTCCCTTTGCCAGCCAGTGTGAAAGGTATAAATGGTGGCAGATTACACGAGAAGTAGTGAGGGAGCGATAGCAAAAACAGAGGCGAAAAAAAACCTGCGCATCCGCGCAGGTTGGTGCAAGTGAAGAGTACGAAAACGTACCAGGAATTCTCACCAATCAATACCTCTGGGATCTTGATTGTGGCCTCCGGCGACAGGCTTCGCCAGCAGGAAAACGCAAGGGAATGAGCCGAAGTGCAACCAGGTGTGAATAATCTCTTTTGCTGTTACAGGTTGAACTTACAGGCAAAAAAAAACCTGCGTAAAACGCAGGTTGGTGTAAATCGTGTTAATCAACCGAAGTTGATTCCACCTATCAATACCTCTGGGATCTCGACTCTAGCAATTCACAACGCATCGTTGCCAACGGACAATCGCAACAGCCTGAGGCAAAGTGTAACTAAAGGTTCAGATTGACATTATTCAGACATGACTGGCCGTGTAACGATTACACCGCGAGGGATGTTCTGCTTCACGTTTGCAGAGGACGCTCACCCGCTCCCCTTGAATGCGCGCCGCTTTTCCGCAACACTAGTTAGTGTGTAAACGCTTACCCCTATAAGAAGGTATTGAATGGCGACAATTAAGGATGTGGCTCGTCTGGCCGGTGTTTCCGTCGCGACCGTCTCCCGCGTGATCAACAACTCCCCTAAAGCGAGTGATGCATCACGCCAGGCCGTGCAGGACGCCATGGAAAACCTGAATTATCACCCTAACGCCAACGCACGCGCCCTTGCCCAACAGTCGACAGAAACCATCGGGCTTGTGGTCGGGGATGTATCCGATCCGTTTTTCGGTGCGATGGTCAAAGCCGTAGAACAAGTTTCTTATCACACCGGTAATTTCCTGCTGATTGGTAATGGCTACCACAATGAACAGAAAGAACGCCAGGCCATTGAGCAGTTGATCCGTCATCGCTGTGCGGCGCTGGTGGTCCATGCCAAAATGATCCCCGACGCCGAGCTGATCCATCTGATGAAACAGATGCCGGGGATGGTGATTATCAACCGTATTATTCCCGGATTTGAAACCCGCTGCGTGGCGCTCGACGACCGTTACGGCGCATGGCTCGCAACCCGTCACCTGATCCAGCAGGGCCATACCCGAATTGGTTATCTGTGCTCCAACCACCCAATTTCCGATGCGGAAGATCGCCTTCAGGGCTATTACGACGCGCTGCGCGAAGCCGGTCTGCCGTGCAACGATCGTCTTGTGGCGTACGGAGAACCGGATGAGAGTGGCGGCGAGCAGGCGATGACCGAGCTGCTGGGCCGCGGGCGGAATTTCACCGCCGTGGCCAGCTATAACGACTCCATGGCCGCCGGCGCGATGGGCGTGCTGAATGATAACGGAATCGACGTCCCGGCAGAAATTTCGCTGATTGGCTTTGATGATGTGCTGGTGTCGCGCTACGTGCGCCCTCGCCTGACCACCGTGCGCTACCCGATTGTGACCATGGCAACGCAGGCGGCAGAACTGGCGTTAGCGCTGGCCGAGCATCGCCCGCCACCGGAAATTACCCACCTGTTCAGCCCAACCTTAGTGCGCCGTCACTCGGTGGTATCGCCCGCGGAAGCCGTGAGCGAACAGCGATAGAGATGGACGGTTTTATCCGGGTATTCCAGCGCATCACCGATGTAGTGCCAGCCGTAACGTTCGTAGAAGTCGCGGCAGGCAGACCAGAGATGAAGCTCGTGATACCCGGCGCGTCGCGCGTAGCCGATAACATGCTGCTGAAGTTTTCCCGCCAGCCCGTTTCCCCGCGCGGCTTCATCGACATACAGCGCAGCCAGCCAGGGATGAAGATCCTGCCGGGAAATTAAATCGCAACGCCACAACCCAACGGTGCCCAGCAGCTGGTCATCTTCAACGGCAATAAAGGTGAGCGGTAACTCGCCTGGCGTCAGGCTGTGCTCGACAATGCTCTGGAAAAAGGCACGCGGCATACCTTCACCAAACGCGTTCCAGATCCAGTCGATCACCTGCTGTGTAAACTGCGGCGCAGCGTGAAGCGGCAGTATATTCACACCAGCTTCCCCTGGAAAAGAGGGACCGATTCGAAGAGATAGCCGTCAAAATCGGGCGCGTCTTCGTCTGACAGCTCGAGCAGGCTCTTTTTGACGTTTTCAAGATGCTGGAACATCGCCTGCCACGCCCCCATCACGTCGCGGCGGCGGAGCGCAGCGAGAATGGTTTGCCTGTCTCCGAGCCACTTCAGGCGCCAGGCGCGGCTGGCGATATGGCCATTGAACTGCTGCCACAGCGGACTGCTGTCCATGTGATGCCAGACGCTCTCAACCGTCGCCAGCAGCATCTGGTTTTGTGTGGCCCCAGCCAGCACCAGGTGGAACATTTTGTTGTTGTCCTGGCTGCGATCGTCGACGGCAATCGCCCGTTGCTCTTGCTCGATAATGCGGCGCAGGTTGTCGATGTCCGCCCGTGTCGCCATTTTTGCGGCAAAGGCAGCGATGTTGCTTTCAAGCAGTTGACGCGCCTGGAGAATTTCAAACGGCCCAACGTCACTGTTCAGAAAACGCTCTTCCTCGTTTTCATGCTCTTCCGGAATGCGCATCACGTACACGCCTGACCCCTGGCGAATATCCACCGTTCCCTGGAGCTCAAGCATCAGCAGCGCCTCGCGCACGATAGTGCGGCTGACGCCATACGTCTCGGCGATGTTGCGCTCCGGCGGCAGACGCGATCCCACGGGATAATGCCCCTGGATAATCTGCGCCCGTAAATCCTCGCCAATTTCCTGGTACTGTTTTTTTTCCGGCAGGATGACAGCCTTATCCACGTTTTCACCTGTGTTTTTCAGTTAATGCGCGGGCCGGACGTCCCCCCGGCCAGTTTGTGCGCTATTTTACCAGAAGGCTTACTTCCATTCATCGTCTACCCTGAGCGTCAGCACACGCTCATCGCGCAGCTGGCGGAACCAGGACGCTGATTTCTTTGCCCGCCGTGCGCGTTGATTTTCAAGGTCGATCTCAATCAGCCCGTAGCGGTTTTTAAACGCGTTCATCGGGGAGACATTGTCGGTGAAGGCCCACAGCATATAACCGTGACAGTTCGCCCCCGCCTCCCGCGCCAGCAGCGTGTAGTAGAGATGTTCGCTGATAAACGCGATGCGGTACGTGTCGTCAATGACGCCGTCACGATTGCGATACTGCGCTTCGTTCTCCACGCCCATCCCGCTTTCCGCCACAAACCAGTCAATGTTGCGATAGTCGTTTTTAATCCGCATCGCCATGTCGTAAATAATGCGCGGAAAGATCTCCCAGCCGCGGGAGGTGTTCATTCGCCGTCCGGGCAGCTCAAACGGCTCGTAGTAGTACGCCGGATGGAACGGCGTCTCCGGGTGCCAGGCGCGGGACGGGGCTTTGACGCGATGCGGGTAATAGAGGTTAATGCCCAGCTCATCGACGGTGTTGTCGGCAATCAGCGCCAGCTCGTCAGCCGTGTAGTCCCACTGCACCTGATGCTGCGCCAGCAGGGTAAAGAGCGCCTGCGGATAGCGCCCGTGCACCAGCGGGTCGAGAAAGACGCGGTTGTAGAACAGATCGTACATCTCTGCCGCTCGCACGTCATGCGGCGCGCGGGAGCGCGGATAGGTCACTTCCGGGTTAAGAATACAGCCCACCGTGCCGTCATACCCTTTCTCGCGAAACAGCTTCACCACTTTCGCCGTCGCCAGCACCTTATGGTGGTTCCACTGCATCCAGGTGCTGGTGCTCTGCTCATAGGGCCAGCGCAGCGCGTCAAGGTAGACGCGCGTCTGAACCACAATCGGTTCGTTGAAGGTAAACCAGCGGGTGACTTTGCCGTGAAAGCGCTCAAATACCTTTTCTGCATAGCGAACGAACAGCTCGACGACGTGCTTTGACGCCCAGCCGCCGTAGGTCTCCAGCAGCACGCCCGGCAATTCGTAGTGTTCCAGGCAGATCATCGGCTCAATGCCCTGACGGTGCATTTCATCGAACAGCGCGTCGTAATACGCGGCGTACTCTTCATCTACCGTCGCATTTTCATAGTCGGTTAAAAAGCGCGACCAGTTGATCGAGGTGCGATAGTGCGTCAGTCCCGCCTGCTTCATCAGCGCTACATCTTCGCGGAAGCGATTGATAAAGTCGGTTGCCACCGCCGGACCATAGCCGTTATGCCAGACGTGACGATCGTTCATGTACCAGAGATCGATCCACGAATCCTGCCCCGGCTTTTTGCCGCTCCAGCCCTCGGTCTGCCAGGCCGATGCCGCCGCGCCCAGAATAAAATCTTGCGGTATGGCTATCTGTTTTGTGCTCATCGTATCCTCATGCGTTATCGGTGGCTTGTTGCAGTGCGGCCTGCTCTGCGCGGCGTGAAGCAATTTTCACAAACGGCAGATAGATAATCACCGCGGTCACGATGCAGATAAACTGGGTGATGACCGCCCCCATGGAGCCCGCCGTTGACAGCCAGGCGTTGATCAGCGGCGGCGTGGTCCAGGGCACCATTACCACGGCTTTCCCGGCAAATCCGGTCACGGTGGCAAAATAGCCAATCGAGCCCGTCACCAGCGGCGTGATGATGAAGGGGATAGCCAGGATCGGGTTGAGCATGATTGGCATACCGAAGATCACCGGCTCATTGATATTAAAAATACCCGGCCCGATGGAGAGCTTGGCTATCTCCTTCATCTCTTTACGTTTGGTGGCAATCATGACGGCTATCAGCAGGCCGATGGTCAGGCCGGAGCCGCCGATGCTCATATAGACGTCCCAGAACGGCATGGTGATGATGTTTGGCACCTCTTTGCCCTGCTCGAACGCGCTCATGTTAACGGTGATTGCCCCCAGCAGCAGCGGCTCGCGGATCGGCTTGATCATCTGGTTGCCGTGAATACCAATCACCCAGAACAGCTGGGCGACAAACATCAGCAGAAGGATCCCCGGCAGGCTTTGCACCACGCGCTCCAGCGGCTGTTGCACCACCTGGTATACCGCGTCGTAGAGATACATGCCGGTAATCTGATGAAACACGAAGCCAAAGGTGGCGATGGCGGTGGTGGTGATAATGGCCGGGATCAGCGCAGAGAACGACGCGGCAACGTTCGGCGGCACCGTGTCCGGCATCCTGATTTTCAGCCCCTTGCGGTTTTCCAGCCAGCAGTAGATCTCCACCGACAGGATGGCGATAAACATACCGAGGAACAGGCTGCGGGTATCTGAGAACTGGCGCAGCAGCACATCTTTCACCACGTGCATCTCACCGTCCACCAGCATTTCCACCGTGGTCGGCGTCACGCAGATAAAGCAGATCACCGCCAGCAGGCCGGGGAACAGGGACTTAATGCCGTTAATACGCCCCAGCTCAATGCCGATTAAAAACACCGCGCCGATGTTGAGAAAGTTCAGCGTGGCGTAGTTGAGCGCGCTGGTGATCGGCTTTAAGGCCGCGAGAAACGACAGCGACTGAAAGCTCGCCAGACCGTTTTTCGGATCCAGCACCATATTGGAGATCAATACCGAGAACGCCCCCACTATGATGACTGGCATTAAGGTAATAAACGCAGACTTGATCGCCTGGATATAGCGATAGCTGTTGAAGGTAGTGGCAAAACTGCCCAGAGCGTCGATCAGTTTTTCCTGAAATGCCATAGGGTAATACCTCAGTAAAAGGGCTTTTATTGAATAAGGTGTACAGCCGGATACTATTGGTATGCCAAAAATAGCGTCCACAGGCGATTTGTTCTGTGATTAAGCTCCCAACGCCGTTAGAGGTATTCCAGATTATGATTTATCACCATTTTGGTATACCAATGACAGGCATTTATTCCGCGGGCGAGGATCGTTACTGAAAAGCGTGATCGTTATGGGGTTTTGTCCTTCCCACGTCGCTTATGCGCCGGATGGTCTGTGTTAAACTGCAAACCATTACGTGGAAACAGGAATTTCGAATGGCAACAATGCTGGATGTCTCACTGCGTGCGGGCGTGTCGAAGGCCACCGTTTCGCGCGTGCTGAACGGCACGGGTCAGGTTAAAGAGAGCACGCGCCAGCAGGTATTTCGCGCGATGGAGGAGCTGGGCTATCGTCCGAACTTTCTCGCGCGCTCGCTGGCTAACCAGACCAGCAACAGCATCGGTCTGGTCGTCTCGACGTTCGACGGTTTTTACTTTGGTCGTTTGCTACAGCAGGCGTCACGGCAGACCGAAACGCACGGTAAACAGCTGATTGTTACCGACGGTCACGATGCCCCTGAACAGGAAGAACTGGCGGTGCAGATGCTCGCCGACCGCAAGTGCGACGCCATCGTGCTGTACACGCGTTACATGAGCGAAAAGACGATCCTGAAGCTGATCAACAGCGTGCAGACGCCGCTGGTGATCATTAACCGCGAAGTGAGCCAGGCGGCGGATCGCTGCGTCTTCTTTGAACAGCAGGACGCAGCCTTCAAAGCGGTGGATTACCTGATAAGCCAGGGCCATCGGGAGATCGCCTGTATCACCGTCCCGATCCACACCCCAACGGGTAAATCGCGGCTGATGGGCTACCGTAAGGCGCTGGAGAAGCACGGTATTCGTCTCGATGAGCGGCGGATTAAATACGGCGATGCAGGCATGACGCGGGGTTACGAGCTGTGCAAGGAGCTGATTGCGGAAAAGACATCGTTCAGCGCCCTGTTTGCCTGTAATGATGATATGGCCCTGGGCGCCTCCAAAGCATTACACCAGGCCGGGCTGAAGATCCCGCAGGATATTTCGCTGTTTGGTTTTGACGATGCCCCCAGCGCAAAGTGGCTGGAGCCTGCCCTGTCGTCGGTGTATTTGCCGATCGACAACATGATCGTGACGGCGATCGACCAGGCGATCCGGCTGGCAAAAAACCAGCCGGTTGAAGCGATCCCACCGTTCACCGGCACGCTGGTGTTACGCGATTCGGTGACAACAGGCCCCTGGTTTAATCAGACCAGCTCTAACGCCAGCAATTCCTGAATGGTCTGGCGACGGCGAATCAGCCGCGCCACGCCGTTATCAAACAGCACTTCCGGCAGCAGCGGACGGCTATTGTAGTTCGAAGACATAGACGCCCCGTACGCACCGGTATCATGCAGCACCAGATAATCTCCCGGTTTTACCTCTGGCAGCGAACGGGTTTCGACTTTCCCGCCTTCCTGCTGAGTAAAGACGTCACCGGATTCACACAGCGGGCCGGCAACAACGGTCTCGATGCGCGGGGCGTTGACCAGATCGCGGCCATCGGCGGCAAGCGCGGTGATGTGATGATAGCTGCCGTACATGGACGGGCGCATCAGGTCGTTGAAGCCAGCATCAATCAGCACAAAGTGACGGCTTCCCATCTCCTTCACGCTCCGCACCTGCGCCACCAGCACGCCAGCTTCGGCGACCAGGAAACGACCCGGCTCAATCTCCAGCTTCACCGCATGGCCCAGATGAGCGGCGATGCTGTCACGCGCGGCGCTCCACAGGCCGTAATAGTGATCCGTGTCGATCGCCTCCTCCCCTTCGCGGTAAGGGATCGAAAGCCCTCCCCCGGCGGAGATCGCCTCCAGATCTTGGCCAAAATCGATAACCTGACGCACCATCGCGCCACAGACCTGCTCAAGATGGCCATAATCCACGCCGGATCCGATATGCATGTGAATACCCACCAGCTTAAGGTTGTAACGTTGTAAAACCTCCAGCGCCGCAGGCATATCGGCATACCAAATCCCGTGCTTGCTGTTTTCGCCCCCGGTGTTGGTTTTCTGACTGTGACCGTGACCAAAGCCCGGGTTGATGCGCAGCCAGACGCGATGGCCCGGGGAAACCTGCCCAAGCTGTTCCAGCATATCCACCGAACCGGCATTCACCGGGATTTGCAGCTCGTGCACGCGCGCCAGCGTGGCGTCGTCTATCAGGTCAGCGGTGAAGACGATCGCGTCGCTATCGGCCTTTGGATCAAACCCGGCCGCCAGCGCACGTTCGATTTCACCCAGCGATACGGAGTCAACCTTCACGCCCTGCTCGCGCATCAGGCGCAGAATATGAATATTGGAGCAGGCCTTCTGCGCAAAACGCACCACGTCAAACTGATGCAGCGCGGCGATTTTCTCGCGAACAATCTGCGCATCGTAGACCCACACCGGACAGCCGAATTCGGCAGGCAGGCGCAGCAGGTTATCGGCGTTTAAATCGGTTTCGGTCTGGTTGAGCGGGCGTGGCATGGTCGTCTCCGGTATTCTGTTTTTTATCATTACGCCATAGCCTGAAGAGAATAAAAAATATCGTTTTATCGTGAGTCTATGCAAAAATGATATGGACCACGCTCAGCCATCAGGTGCCCTATGCCCGCCGTTAACCTACGCCATATCGAGATTTTTCATGCGGTGATGACCACCGGCAATCTCACTGAAGCCGCGCAGATGCTGCTCACCTCGCAGCCGACGGTCAGCCGCGAGCTGGCGCGTTTTGAGAAAGTGCTGGGGCTGAAGCTGTTTGAACGCACCCGCGGCAGGCTGCATCCAACGGTGCAGGGTTTACGTCTTTTTGAGGAGGTTCAGCGCTCCTGGTACGGGCTGGACAGGATCGTGAGCGCGGCGGAGAGCCTGAGGGAGTTTCGCCAGGGCGAGCTGTCCATCGTCTGCCTGCCGGTCTTTTCTCAGTCATTCCTGCCGGTACTGCTACAGCCGTTTCTGGCCCGCTATCCGGAGGTCAGCCTGACCATCGTGCCGCAGGAGTCGCCGCTGCTGGAGGAGTGGCTTTCGGCCCAGCGCCACGATCTGGGTCTGACCGAAACCCTCGTCACGCCAGCGGGAACGGAACGCACGGAGCTGCTCTCGCTGGATGAGGTCTGCGTGCTGCCTGCCAGCCACCCGCTTGCTTTCAAAGCAGTTCTGACCCCGGCAGATTTTCACGGTGAGAACTATATCAGCCTGTCGCAGACCGACAGCTACCGGCAGCTTCTGGATGGCCTGTTTGCCGAACATCAGGTGAAGCGGCGGATGGTGATGGAAACGCACAGTGCGGCATCAATTTGCGCGATGGTGCGCGCGGGCGTGGGTATTTCGGTGGTGAACCCGCTCACGGCTATGGACTACGCCAGCAGCGGCGTGGTTCTGCGCCGTTTTAGCGTTTCCGTTCCCTTTACCGTAAGCCTGATCCGCCCGCTGCACCGGCCCGCCTCAGCGCTGGTTGATGCCTTTAGTGAACACCTGATTGCGTACGCGCGTCAGGTGGCGCTTCGCTTACCTGACCTGCAAAAACCTTTATGACAGCATAAACTCCACCGCATCCGCGGCATGGATGGCGGCGGTATCGAAGACCGGTATCGGGCTTCGGTCTGCCGGCACCAGCAGGCCAATTTCGGTACAGCCGAAGATGACCCCTTCCGCCCCCTGCTGCGCCAGTTTCTCCATCACGCTGACATACCAGGCGCGCGAAGCTTCGCTGAAGGTGCCGAGGCACAGTTCATCAAAAATAATCTGGTTAATGCGCGCCCGGTCTGCCTCCTCCGGGATCAGGCTTTCAATCCCGAACTGGCTACTCAGCCGCCCGCGGTAAAAATCCTGCTCCATGGTGTAGCGCGTCCCCAGCAGCGCCACGCGCGTCATGCCGGCGGCACGTATGGCACGCCCGGTGGCATCCGCGATATGTAAGAACGGCAGCGAACAGCGGTCTTCAATATGCGACGCCACCTTATGCATGGTGTTGGTACACAGCAGAATACCCTGCGCGCCCGCACGCTCCAGGCCAAGTGCGGCGTCTGCCAGTATTTGCCCGGCTTTGTCCCACTCCCCGCTCGACTGGCAGGCTTCTATTTCATGGAAATCCACGCTGTGCAGCAGCAGGCTGGCCGAATGCAGACCGCCCAGACGCTGTTTGACGCCTTCATTAATCAGGCGGTAGTACGGGATCGTTGATTCCCAGCTCATGCCCCCTAACAGACCGATCGTTTTCATCTTTCCTCCTGTACGTTTCACCCAGTGAAGCAAACTTGTGATCGCCTTTCCAGTTATTTGGCTAAACGTTTTCTTTTCGCTGCGGCTGAGATAAGTTAAATGAAACAATGTTTCATTACATAACAGGGCGAAAATATGTTTATTTTCCATAAAGAGACCACGCTTGAGGATTTGGGCAACGGCGTGACGCGTCGTATTCTGGCGCACGACGGCAGGATGATGGCGGTGGAAGTGAATTTCGAGCAAGGTGCGATTGGCCCGCTGCATAACCACCCGCATGAGCAGCTCACCTACGTTCTCTCGGGGGAATTTGAGTTCACCATTGGCGAGGAAAAGCATGTGGTGACGGCGGGCGACACTCTCTATAAAAAGCCGCACGTGATGCACGGCTGCGTTTGCCTCAAACCCGGCACCTTGCTGGATACCTTTACGCCGGTACGCGAGGATTTCCTGAAATAAAAAAAGGCGCTCATCAGAGCGCCTTTTTTCATGTTATTCCGTAACCGGCTCAGGAAGTTGTTCCGGCAGCGGGTTGCGGGAGCGCATTGCTTCGCGCAGCAGCACGCTGCCACAGGCGAACAGCCCACCCAGAATACCCGCCAGCAGCACGATCAGTGCTTTGCCCGGGCCATCTTTTTTCACCGGCATAGAAGGAGAGAGCTGGTATTTGAACGGCTCCAGGCTCACGTCTTCGAAGGAGAGTTTTTGCAGCTGCGCCAGATAGTATTCGCGGTTCTGGAAATCGGCGTTCAGCTCAGAAACATCCTTCAGATTTTTTTCAATCTGCAATTTCTGCGCAATCCCGTCCGCGCCGAGCGCGACGGAGTAATCCGGATCGTCTTTCACCGCTTGTCCGTTACTGTAAACCGGCTTTTTGATCCCTGCCGCGTTCGCCACTTCCAGCGAGTAGTTAAGGCGTTGCAGGTTGGTATTGTGGATATTGGTCAGTCGAACCCGATCCAGCTCCAGCTGCTGCTGAACCGTTTTGGTTCTCAGGATCAGCTGATCGCGGATGTTTTGCATGGTCTCCTGCTCGACGATGCGGGAAATGTACTGAATGTAACCATTCAACACTTTCTGCGCGTCCTCTGCCGTTGGGGCAGTGAAGCTTAACGTCCAGGAGAGATACGGTGCTTTATCAGCATTTTTTTCCTGGGTGTTATCAATAGCCTTCATCTTTTCGGCGATATTGACCACCGCGCGGTGCAGCTCCAGCGGGTCAACCTCGGCGCCATCGAGCTGAGCCATCACGTAAGGAGAGCTCTTCATGTACTCTTCAAGCAGGGACTGAGACTGAAACTTTTTGATAAACAGATTAAATACATCCGCACGGGTAACTTTAACGTCCACATCAAGCACCTGCAGCGTCACCATCATCTGGCGCAGCGAACTCCACTGCGTCTGTTCCGCTGGCGTAATGACCGCTTTACTGGTCCATTTTTGCGGTATCAGGAAGGCGATTGCCAGGCCGACCAGTGCAAATGCAAACACAATGGTAATGATGCGTTTTTTTGCTGCCAGCAGGACGTCCAGCAGACCCAGGAGATCTATTTCTTTAGCGCTCACCGACGGGGGAGCATAGTGAGGAAAGTTGAGATCCGTATGTTGTTTGAAATCCATTGCTGACATAACTGTTCTTCTTTTAAGGATGCAGTGAAATTCTGCCTGACTGGTTCCGGTTTGAGAAATCATACAAGAATGTAAGAATTATCTGAATGCCGAATTGGTACATCTGTAGACCTGCTATCAGATCTGGTAGTTAGCCACGCTGCGTGACTATTGTTTTTCCCGTTTCCACTTGTGCTTCGTCTCGCCTCCTCGCAGCCCCGACGAACGTCCGTGAAAAGGCAAAAATGCCACCTCCCTCACTATATTGAAACAGCGTTTCGACGCTGATCACATTTCCATCATTAAGCGAATGACGCAGAAATAAATCGCAATAATATAAAATAAAACGATGTTTTAGTATCCAAGAACGGCGGTTCAGCTCTTTTGAAACCCAACGCATTTAGCGCAAAGAGGAAGGCAAAAAAGCGTTAATAAACAATTTTATATTTAGCCGACGCCAGATATTGCACCCTAAAATTCAGCTCTCATGCCGCGCGATGCGGGCCTGGGAAGATGTAACAAAGCAGATTCCGTTTTAAACCATTGATCGCCAGGTAGGTATGTATGAATGAAAACAAGCTGCTGGGGCTCGCATGGATATCACCCTACATCATCGGGTTGATACTCTTTACGGCATTCCCCTTCGTCTCATCATTTTTCCTCAGCTTTACGGATTACGATTTGATGAGTCCGCCGGTGTTTAACGGCATCGAAAACTATCGCTACATGTTTACCGAAGACACGCTCTTCTGGAAATCAATGGGCGTGACCTTTGCATACGTATTTTTAACCATTCCGTTAAAGCTCGCCTTCGCATTAGGGATTGCCTTTGTCCTGAACTTTAAATTACGCGGCATCGGATTTTTCCGTACTGCCTACTATATTCCGTCGATCCTCGGCAGTTCCGTCGCCATTGCCGTATTGTGGCGCGCCTTATTTGCCATCGATGGCCTGCTGAACAGCTTTATCGGCGTATTTGGTTTTGACCCGGTGAACTGGCTGGGTGAACCGTCACTGGCACTAATGTCCGTTACCCTGCTGCGCGTCTGGCAGTTCGGTTCCGCGATGGTCATCTTCCTGGCCGCGCTGCAAAACGTACCGCAGTCCCAGTATGAAGCGGCGATGATCGATGGCGCATCGAAATGGCAGATGTTCATGAAGGTGACCGTGCCGCTGATTACGCCGGTGATCTTCTTCAACTTCATCATGCAGACCACGCAGGCGTTCCAGGAATTTACCGGGCCGTACGTGATCACCGGCGGCGGGCCGACCTATTCGACCTACCTGTTCTCGCTCTACATCTACGACACCGCGTTTAAGTATTTCGATATGGGTTATGGCGCGGCGCTGGCGTGGATCCTGTTCCTGGTGGTGGCCGTCTTCGCCGGTATCGCCTTTAAGTCGTCGAAATACTGGGTGTTCTACTCCGCCGATAAAGGAGGCAAAAATGGCTGATATTCAACAACTCTCCACGGCAAGAAGCATCGCCGAACGCGAAGTAGCCCGCACGCTGCGCAGAGAGAAAATCAACGCCACCGTTCGCTATGCGATCCTGCTGTTTGTCGGCCTGCTGATGCTTTACCCGCTGGTGTGGATGTTCTCCGCGTCGTTCAAACCGAACCACGAGATCTTCACCACCCTGAGCCTGTGGCCTGCCCATGCCACCTGGGACGGCTTCATCAACGGCTGGAAAACCGGCACCGAGTACAACTTCGGCCACTACATGCTGAACACCTTTAAGTATGTGATCCCGAAAGTGATCCTGACCATTATCTCCTCCACCATCGTGGCGTATGGCTTTGCCCGCTTCGAGATCCCGTGGAAGAAGTTCTGGTTCGCCACGCTCATTACCACCATGCTGCTGCCAAGCACCGTGCTGCTGATCCCGCAGTACCTGATGTTCCGTGAGATGGGCATGCTGAACAGCTATATGCCGCTGTACCTGCCGCTGGCCTTCGCCACCCAGGGGTTCTTCGTCTTCATGCTGATCCAGTTCCTGCGCGGCGTCCCGCGTGACATGGAAGAGGCGGCGCAGATTGACGGCTGTAACTCCCTTCAGGTGCTGTGGTACGTGGTTGTGCCGATCCTTAAACCGGCCATTATCTCCGTCGCCCTGTTCCAGTTCATGTGGTCCATGAACGACTTTATCGGGCCGCTGATTTATGTCTACAGCGTGGATAAATACCCGATTGCACTGGCGCTGAAAATGTCCATCGACGTCACCGAAGGGGCGCCGTGGAACGAAATTCTGGCAATGGCGAGCATCTCCATTCTGCCATCCATCATTGTCTTCTTCCTGGCACAGCGCTACTTCGTACAGGGCGTCACCAGCAGCGGAATTAAAGGTTAAGAGGGAAATACCATGGCTGAAGTTATTTTCAACAAGCTGGAAAAGGTCTACTCCAACGGTTTTAAAGCGGTACACGCTATCGATCTTAAAATCGCCGAAGGTGAATTTATGGTGATCGTCGGCCCATCCGGCTGCGCCAAATCCACTACTCTGCGCATGCTGGCGGGACTGGAAACCATCAGCGGCGGCGAGGTGCGTATCGGCGACAAGATCGTGAACAACCTCGCGCCGAAAGAGCGCGGGATTGCGATGGTGTTCCAGAACTACGCCCTCTATCCACACATGACGGTGCGCGAGAATCTGGCCTTTGGCCTCAAGTTGAGCAAGCTGCCGAAAGATCAGATTGAGTCCCAGGTGAATGAAGCCGCCAAAATTCTCGAGCTGGAAGAGCTGCTCGACCGCCTGCCGCGCCAGCTTTCCGGCGGCCAGGCGCAGCGCGTGGCGGTAGGCCGTGCGATTGTGAAAAAACCGGATGTGTTCCTGTTCGATGAGCCGCTTTCAAACCTCGACGCCAAACTGCGCGCCTCGATGCGTATCCGTATTTCCGACCTGCACAAGCAGCTGAAGAAATCCGGAAAACCGGCCACCACCGTTTACGTGACCCACGACCAGACCGAAGCGATGACCATGGGCGACCGCATCTGCGTGATGAAGCTCGGCCATATCATGCAGGTGGATACGCCGGACAATCTCTACCACAAGCCGAAGAACATGTTCGTGGCGGGCTTTATCGGCGCGCCGGAGATGAATATACGCAAAAGCGTGCTGGTCGAAAAAGCGGGACAGCTGCACATCGCCATTGGTGATGAAAGCATGCCGCTGAACGCGGAGAAGCAGGAGAAAGTCGCCGCTTACGCGGGTCAGGAGATCTTCTTCGGCGTGCGTCCGGAATTTGTGTCGCTCTCTGATGAGCCCTTCCCGAACGGCGGCTGTAGCGGGGAGATGGTGCGCGTTGAGAACATGGGCCACGAATTCTTTGTGTACCTGAAGGTCGCGGACTACGAACTGACCGCCAGAATCCCGTCCGATGAAGCTAAACCAATGATTGATAAGGGGCTTCATCGTAAGGTGTATTTCACGTTTGATATGAATAAGTGTCATATTTTTGACGCAAAAACTGAACAGAACCTCTCTCTCTGATGGAGTGATAAAAATGAAAAAAGTGCTTTTAAGCGCAGCTATCTCCGCGACCCTGGGCCTTACCGCTTTGCCATCGATGGCGCAGAATGTGGATTTACGGATGTCCTGGTGGGGCGGCAACGGCCGTCACCAGGTCACCCTGAAAGCGCTGGAGGAGTTCCATAAGCAGAACCCGGACATCAACGTGAAAGCGGAATACACCGGCTGGGACGGTCACCTCTCCCGTCTGACCACCCAGATTGCGGGTGGAACCGAGCCAGACGTAATGCAGACGAACTGGAACTGGCTGCCGATCTTCTCCAAAACCGGTGACGGCTTCTACGATCTGAACAAAATGAAGGAGGTGATCGACCTGTCGCAGTTCGATCCCAAAGAGCTGCAAACCACCACCGTGGATGGCAAGCTGAACGGCATTCCGATCTCGGTGACGGCGCGGGTGTTCTACTTCAATGACGAAACCTGGAAAAAAGCGGGTATTGCGTACCCGAAAACCTGGGACGAGCTGATGGCAGCCGGTAAAACCTTCGAGAGCAAGCTCGGTAAGCAATACTACCCGGTGATCCTCGAGCACCAGGATACGCTGGCGCTGCTTAATTCGTACATGATCCAGAAGTACAACATTCCTGCGGTGGATGAGAAAACCAAAAAGTTCAGCTACACAAAGGAACAGTGGGTGGAGTTCTTCCAGACCTACAAAAAGCTGATCGACAGCCACGTCATGCCGGACACCAAATATTATGCCTCATTTGGTAAGAGCAACATGTATGAGATGAAGCCGTGGATCCAGGGAGAATGGGGCGGCACCTATATGTGGAACTCCACCATCAACAAATATTCCGACAACCTGAAGCCACCGGCGAAACTGGAGCTGGGCAGCTACCCAATGCTGCCAGGCGCCACCGACGCGGGCCTGTTCTTCAAACCGGCACAAATGCTGTCGATTGGTAAGTCGACCAAAAACCCGGAAGCGGCGGCGAAGTTGATTAATTTCCTGCTCAACAGCAAAGAAGGGGTCGATACGCTGGGCCTTGAGCGTGGCGTACCGCTGAGCAAAGTAGCGGTGCAGTATCTGACTGAAGACGGCACCATTAAAGAGGACGATCCTTCCGTGGCAGGCCTGCGTCTGGCGCAGTCGCTGCCGGCGAAACTCACCGTCTCGCCATACTTTGACGACCCACAGATTGTGGCGCAGTTCGGTACTTCTTTGCAGTATATCGACTACGGGCAGAAAACCGTGGAAGAGACGGCCGCTGACTTCCAGCGTCAGGCGGAGCGTATTTTGAGACGTGCGATGCGGTAAACACTAAGCCGCTTACCCGGCCTACACGGTATCGTAGGCCCGGTAAGCGAAGGGTATGAACCGGAAACATGGGTAACACTTTAGACCGGATACATGGGTAACAGTTATAACTGGCATAGAAGAGGAGAC